>JAFSTJ010000038.1 GCA_017450525.1 Victivallales bacterium
GCCTTTCACTGCTGGATACGGAACTTAAGGAGCCGAAGCGCAGCCATAATGTTCAGAAGGACGGCTCACAGGTATGGAACCTTTGGAGCGAACATCCTGATACGCGCGTAAGAATGGAAGTGGCCCGCAGAAGCGACGGCGCAGTTGAAATATCCATGCTCTCCAATATGCTGCCCATGCCAGTCAGCAGGCACCGTTATGTCTATATCGACCTGGAACCTGGCCAACTAATCGACAAGCACTACGATGCATTGGAAGGCAATGCCCGCGGATGGCGCCCAATCTCAGGTGACTTCGATGCAAAATGCAAGTCCTTCGGCTCACACTGGATGGCATGTGATGGATTGATATTCGACTTCAATCCAATGGGTGCCTCTTCATACTGCAACCAATACAGGATGGGCGCAGTAAAAGGCGTCTGGAGCGTTGAGCGCAAGAAGGACGCCATCTACATCGCGGGCGGCAGTCAGAGCCAGAATGCAGGCGGCTTCACAGGCATAAAAATGGTGTTGCTTGAAGGCAAGAACGAGGACTATGACAAGATGCACCTCATGAGGACCTACCACTACAACCAGCACCTCAAAGCAAAATACCTGTTCTCATTCGGCGCACCCGCCACAGGCAAGCAGTACAGCAACGGCAACGTGCCATTGGCGGAAAACGGGATTTTTGGATGGGAAGGCACAGTGCCACAGACAGTTGTGGGCTACAAGGAAGGCGCACTTTACAGCTGCGTCGCAGGAAAAGACGCAGTCTATTGCTTCAACGGATTGCCTGACGGATTCTATGTATGCACCGCCACAGCTGGAAACTTCACTGGAATTGACAACACATTCGACATCTCATTCAACGATGTCAAACTTGCGGAGAACCTGAATGTGCAGCCAAAGAAGGTCTGGATCGGCTCCAAGACAATCCATGTGAAAGGAGGTTCACTCAGGCTGAAACTGTCAGGAAAATTCATACTCTCCACATTGGGCATACAGCCGCTTATGGCGGATGCGGAGGACTACTCGATGCAGAGGCCATTCTGGTTTTCTGAGGGATACGAGCCCGCTCTCATATACAGGAACGTGGATTTTCCAAGGGAATATACCCTGCCCTCTTCAATCGAGGTGCTGGACCTGCCAGTGCCAGGCACTGAAATGTCAGCCGAATATAGGCAGCCACCACGCCCCACCTTGCTGCCACCAGCAAACATGCCTTCCCTGGCGTGGGCAAATGACATGAAAATGGGCAGCATGGGCGCGGGAATGAATCTGGCGGATGCGTCTTGCCCACAGGACTTGAGAACCAGCTTCATCGACAAAAACGTGAATGGCAAGGGCTACAACTGCGTCATGTCAGGCTTCATGCACAGTCGCCACACTTACCCGATGCGCTTCAACGACGGCATTGAATACAACAGGGTGCTGGCACGGGAAGCACACAAGCGTGGTCTGAAAATCATTGATCACCACGATGTCACCATCCTCTGGAACCAGCACAGCGGCCTGCGCACTCTGGCGGAACGACTGCCTGAACTATGCCGCGGCATTGACGACCACCTTCCATCATTCCAACTCTGCCCAATCAATCCAGACTTCAAGAAAAAATACTTCGATTACTGGAGAAAAAATGTGGAGGCAGGAATAGATGGCTTCCAATTGGACGAGGTGCAGTTCTGGACGCATACATGCTCATGCCACTACTGCCGCGAGGCATTTACACGGGACACTGGCTGGATATATCCACTTAACGAGCTGGACAAGTCTCTTGCAGATACATTCACCACATTCAACCGCCGCTGGCACGACTGGCGCATGGCCGCAATTACAAACTGGTTCATAGATTTACGCAAATATGTCCAGGACATAAAGCCAGACCTGGTACTCTCCATGTACACCACGCACTGGGGCTTCACACGCTCCGCACCACGCTACAAGGCGGGCTTTGACATAGTTGACCTGGCCAGAACCTTCAATATGTTCGGAACGGAAGTCATGACCAGAAACGTTATGAAGTCATCCAAGTCCCTGCTGCCGCTGCGCAAGATGAAGAACATCATAACCAAGGAATACGGCACACGCATGTGGGGTATCTACTACACCAACGACTGGGAATCCACCTATTTTGCCTGGTGCGTGGCAAATATGTGCGGGCAAAGCGCCATAATGGCATTCAACATGCCGCAAAATGCGCCTGCATTCCGCGACTTCGCAAAAACAGAGGGGAATATGCAGGTCACGGGTGCTGAGAATGTGGCGGAAATCGGACTGCTCTTCTCCACCGCCAGCAAGGACTGGAACAAGTCCATTGGCTTTGAAAACGGGCTTTTCGGCATGGCGCAACAGCTGGAGGCGTTGCACATTCCGTACGAAATGGTGGGGGACATCAGCCTGAGGCCAGAAATACTCTCCAAATACAAGGTATTGTCCCTGGGCACATCGGCCTGCATGTCGGACGAGCAGATAAAGGCGGTACTTGACTTTGCGGAAAAGGGCGGCACTCTGCATCTGCTAGGTGTCACAGCGCTTTGCGATGAAACTGGCGAAATGCGCAAGCAATGGCCATTTGCAAAGATATTCGGTTTCAAGCCAGACTACTTCAGCAAGTGGAAACTGGCCGAATGTGACGGCGTAAAGTTCGAGCATCCAGCACGCACATTCGTGAAACCAGGCACTGTAAATCCAATGCAGGAAATCCGCCCATACGGAAAGGGACGCATCATCTACCAGGCAACTGATGCAGGTGCATATCTTTACACTGCGGAAAAGACAGCGGGCGACAAATGGCCATACGAAAGATACCCAATCCTAGAAAAATTCTACAGGGAATATCTGGCAAATATGCTCAAGGATGTGCGCGTCTGGAATACCAATGCACCTGACTAGGTGTTCACTGCACTCTGGAAAGAGGCTGACGGCTCGCTGGTCATTCACTTCCTGAATGCCACTGGCGAAAACAACAAGAAAGGCGATGTACTGGATGGCCTGGCACCCAAGCCTGCATTCCCAGCATTGTCTGAAAACATAAACTTCAGCATAAAATACCCGAAGGTCAAGTCAGTCACTGCCGCAAGCCCCTCGTTCGAAGGCATACGCCCACTCCAGTACAAGGCGCAGAACGATGGCACAATTGAGGTGACACTGCCCGCAGATCTTGTTAAACAATACGTCGTGGTACGGATTAGATAATAATCACCCCAAAAACAAAAAAGGAAAGAAATCATGGCAGAGAAAATCAATGGAAGCGTTTGCTTGAACCACCCCGACACACCTGCAGTAGCACATTGCGCAGTTTGCCGCAAGCCTGTCTGCCAGGAATGCCAGAAGATCTACGAAGGTGTCACCTATTGCTCCAAGGAATGTTACGAGAGCGCAAAGCGCACTGGCAGCATGGTGGACGATGTAATCAAGAAGCGCAAGGCGGTGGAACTCAAGAGGAAAATCCGCAACATCATCATTCTTCTCATCATCATCGCACTAGCATTCGCAGGCTGGACTTATTACAAGAAGAACAAGAGCACTATCGACGCAAAGGCAAAGAATCTCAAGCAGCAGACAGAAAAGACCATTAACGACAGCAAGAAGAGCATCGACAAGGGCCTCATCAAGGATTCCAAATACAAAAAAGAACATGAAGGCCTTTTAAAATAAGGCCTACTTCCCCAATAGGATAGGGAATCAAAAGGAGCCGCGTTAGCGGCGACGGAAACTCACGGATTCAGGCAAAAGTCCTAGCCGCGTAGCGGCTGCACAAGAAAATACCCTGCCATGATGATTCTTTCGCCGCTTACGCGGCTCCATATTCTGTGGGCCACATCCGTGGTTTCCGGCAAGAGAAATACAGAATAGTTACAAGCGTCTAATGTCTGGAAAAACAAGATACTGACTGCGCGACAAATGGCTGCCTGCAAAATTGGGCGTAATATCAGAACCCAGTCAAATCACGGTCAATAAGATCAGCCATATCGGATAGGGATTCTTCCAGACGTCTATCCATTTCATATAATTCAATATCTAACTTTTCCCTCTCTGGAATATCAACCTGGATATTTTGCGTGTCAGCGGCGGTGCTTGCGTTGACAACTCTATTTCGCCTGAATACAGAACTACCAGGCATTATCAGCCAGGCAGCACAAAGAGCAATGACCAGGACAGCAATTCCCCGCCAGGCATATCCAAGCA
>JAFSTJ010000493.1 GCA_017450525.1 Victivallales bacterium
CAGGTTGGCCAACCTGAGTGGAGTGCCTGGGGCTTTACCTTGCAGGGTTGGCCAACCTGAGTGAGCGCCGCTTCGGCGCTCACATGGACGCCATTGGCGTCCATATTATTTCAGGACATAGACTCGGCCCAGGCACCATGGTGCGGTACGGGGGCTTTTGCCAGTGGGATTCCAGCCGTAGATGTTTTTTGCCTCGTCGTTTTTCAGGTAGAATGCGTTCATGAAGCAGACCTTGCCTGGAATGAAGCCGTATGGCGCCAGTTTGTCCATTGGTATCGAGACCTGTATGGTCGTGATTTCATTGGCGCATTGCACTGTGGCGGTGGCGAAATCTGGCAGGGGCGTTTCAGTCTTGGTGGCGGTGCCGCCTTGCCTGCGGACGACTGCCTTGGAGGAGACCTTTGCGCCAGGTCCCACGCTCAGCACCAGCAAATCGCCTTTGTCGTTGAACTGTGCGGCGTGTATCTCCCAGGTGGCTGGCGCGTCGGCGCTGCTGGCAATGTCCTTCAGCATGATGGTCAATGTCTTTTCATCATGCCAGAAGCGGAATTTCAGTTCCAGTTCCTCGTCTTTTGCGCTTGTCTCATTGATGAGCCAGCGTCCAATGCCATGTGCCTTTGTGGGGGCGTTTACACCAGTCAGGTTCAGGATTTCCGATGAGCCGCGCTCCACGCACATTGCGAACATGGATGACAGCACAAACACCAGTGCCGCTAATATAGATGACTTCCTCATAATGCAAACCTCCAGATTAAAAGCCTGTCCCGCTTCTGAATTGCCCATTTGTCCTGACGACGCCAATGTGCACGCTGCCCGAGTATGTCACCCAGTTTGCCTTGCCCGAATGACGGTAGATGATGCTGTTGGCCGCCGTGCCGCTATAGCCGGAGAGCACTCGCTCATTGCCTTCAGCCGCCATGATTGCCGAAGAGGGGTTCACCACAAGATGAATGACATGCTTGCCGCCGTCCGAGACACCGTCGCCGTTATAGTAGTTCATTCCAAAGTCGGCGCAGGTGCTGAAGCCAGTCTGCGCCCAGCCGCCATTGCTGTTGCTGGTGGCGTTCCAGGTCTTGTCGGTGTCTGCTTCAGGACAATGCAGGCCAGCGGAAATGCTGGAGACCACATTGGCGTTTGCCACTGTGCAGCGATTGCTGCCATGGGCAGATTCGATGTACTTGTTCTTTGACATCACCTGTGTCCAGGCAATCGCGCCGTATGTGTTGTATGTGGTCTGGTTGCCTTGCATTGGGTAGGGCAGCCATCCCTCGAAGTCATTGAAGTACATGTTGAATGCAAGCCCAAGCTGCTTAAGGTTGTTGATGCAGGAGGTCTGCCTGGCTTTTGCCCTGGCCTTGCTTAATGCAGGCAGAAGCATGGCCGCTAGAATTGCTATAATTGCTATGACTACCAGCAATTCAATGAGTGTAAATGATTTCTTTGCTGTTCTATTAACGCATTTCATGTTTGTGTTCCTTCTTTGTTTGTCCATTCATGTCTATTTTATTCAATTTTATCCTCGTAGTATGGCATGATGCTTACGAAATGGAGGCCAGATGGTCTTGCTGCCGTGGCGGAGGCGGAAAGTGTCACGCGGGCAGTGTCCTTCTTGGCGCGGAAAAGCACAGCATCGTAGTTTTCGTTTCCCATGCGGGTGTTCCTGTCCTGCATGATTGGCTTCCTGTATTTGATGAGATTGGCGACAATATCGGCATCCTCTAATGTGGCGGCGAGCGCAGTCTGCTTTGGGCGGCCTCCCTTGACATTTGTGGCGTCGGAGGTGACGTATTTCAGCACATAGAGTTTGCCAGGCGCCAGATTGGCGATTTTCTGGGAAAGGGAGGCGCCTGGTGCTATCACTGCGTATGCGTCCGCTTTGCCTGGTATGATGTTGAACTGCCGCAATATGTCCGCCATGCTGTCCTGTGTTCCAAGGGAGACATTTCCCGATGCTTCCCAGTGTTCCAGTCCCTTGCGGAATGAGGCGTTCTGTATGTGCTTGGGTGCCAGGCTCCAGCCCAGTGGCGCGGAGAGCATGTCAGTCTTGCCTTCAATGACATAATGGCGCAGAAGTGCGCTGAACCAGCGCGTCATCTCCTCGTCGGCATAGTTGCCGCCCCAAGTGCCGATCAGGGAGAGGTTCTGGAAATCAGGGTGTTTTGCCAGCAGGTTCATCTGCATGTCCAGCAGGTATTTGAAGTTTGCCTCGGGCTCATTGTCGATGGTGAACGAAAGAGGGATGTTGGAATGGCAGAGCGCAAATCCCAGCACTTTCTCGCAGCCAGGATAGAGTTTCTTGAACTTCTGCACAATGTGGTTGAATTTTCGCTGCATGACGTTTCTTGCCTCTGCCTCGTCTGTGTAGTTGTTGGGCACGTATGATTCATATATCACCTTTCCCCGCAGGTCGTTCAGGAAGCAGCTTAGGAAGCCAGCCAGGATGGGCGAATTGCCTGGCGTGCCAGTCACCCAGGCGTAAACTGCCTTGCCGTATGGATTGCTCAATGCCTCGCGGTGCTTCAGGAACTTTGCCAGCTGGCGGTTGTTGCCGCCGCTGAATTCATCCGCGATGATGCCGTCGAAATATGGAGTGTCCTTTGCCAGGCCCCTGAATGCCCTGAGCGTGTCGCCAGTGACATCGCCTACGGAGGCGTGTTCAAGGAGGTAGTTTGAGTGGCATTTGCGGAAGTCGTCCCAGTCCTGGCTGCTGGTGGGACCGCCGTTGGAGAAGGTAGTGACGCAGTCAAGCTGCTGTTTCTTTACCATTGCGTATGTGTGTTTTGGAATGCCATTGAGATATGGTCCTCCCGCCAACTGGTAGTAGAGAGTCTCCGCAATTACCGATACCTCGATTTGCCCTGCGCCCTTTACGACCTTGCCTTGGTGCATTCCTGCCGCCAAATGCACTGGCATGGAACCAGAAATGCCATGCTTCATGCCAGCCAGCTCAATGGTCATTCCAGGAGCTGTCTTGAGGGAAATCCACGAACTGCCCTCCAATCCAAACTCAAATGCCTCGCCTTCCTTGCAATTGGCCGAGAAAATCAGGGTGTTGAAATTATTGCGGCGTATTCCCTGCGTCTTGATTTCGGCCATGCGGCGCACCTGCCTGGTCAATGTGAAGTCTCCTGCCTTCAATTCCAGAGTGTATTCGCCTGGCTTGACCTGGCTGAAATCCAGCGCTACCACTCCATTTGCGTCAGGGGCGGCCATGCCCATTGCCTTGCCAGAAAGGAACCAGGCAATCTGCTTCACATCCGCTTCCCCGAACCAGCGCAATGTGAGCTGGTTTTGTATCTCATTCAGGCGGGGTGCAAGCGGGATGAGTTTCTGCGGCGGTATTTCCTTCAGATATGCCACCGAGGCCTCCTGCGCCTTGCGGGTGGCAGGCTCCAGGCAGATATTGGCAATTTCCACAAAGCCCTGCTCAATGCCGTCAACCAGAATGCCCACGCTGCCCACGCCGCCCTTGGATGGGAAGCCGTCGAAGACCAGCTCCACCTGGCGCCAGTCCGAACTGCCTGCTGGAATGCTTGATTCGGCGCTGCTGGTCCAGCCATTGTTGAATGATAGTACTTTTGCCTGCCTTGCCTTGAAGTCCTGACTGCGCATCCAGTAGCTCAGACGGTACTTTTCACCCTCTACGATGCTGAAAGTCCAGTCCTGCCGTATTGTGTGCAATTTGCCTTTCTCATGGAAGCGCAGAGAGCCGCCGCCCTGCGGGAAGCCTTCTGGAAAATAGTCTGGCTTGTGTTTTTTTGAACTCCAGTTTGCTGGAAAATCCCCCGCCTCCAGGAAGAGGCTTCCATTCAGAAGCATGTTGCCGCCCTGTCCAGAAGGGAGCAACTCATCCTCCATTCCATTGGCAAGCAGACATGACAGGAGCGCAATTACAGCATACGACATCCAAATACAATGTGCCCGCATTCTCGTTTCCATGATTCCCGTGTTTTCCCTGACGCAATTAAACCAATTTTCAACGGGGGAAATTATAACAATTTTTCGGGCTTGTGTAAATTTTCCAAAATAGCTATTATTATTCCAAAATTGCGCTTTTGCTATAAAATCAACGCAAAGTCGCAATTTTGTACAACACAGAGATGGCGCTTGTGGGGCGATAGTCTAAGGGACCAAAGGGACTAAAGGGACCAAAGGGACCAAAGAGACGAAGGGACGAAGGGACAAATCAGTGGTTGAATGTCCCTTTAGTCCCTTTAGTCTCTTTAGTCCCTGCGGCTATTCAAGTTCCAGCAGGGCAAGTTTTCCTGCGGGCAGCTGCAATGTTTTGCCGCACAACTGCAATGTGCAGTCAGGGCCATTGTTCACAAGGTGCACGTTCCACTTGCCTTTGCAGTCGATGTATTCAGAAAGCACACGCACATTTGGATTGTCCAGCGCAAGAGGGCATGCTGGCAGCCTGTATGCTGGGCCAGGCTGATGCCCCGTGACTTCAAGCACCTCGAAGCCGCGCAGCCTGTTGTGGCAGGCCGTTGATATGCTGCCAGCATCCAGCCCTGGTGCATCGGAGAACCACAGCTCCATGAATGTCATTCCCAGTTCCATATTGCCAGTCTGCTCGTTTCTGGGGAAAGGATGATGGTCTGCATACAGGCAGCTACGCAGCAAAGTCAGCCTGAGGCATCCCTCCGCATAGTCGCATCCGTGCAATTCCGAAGTGTAGAAGGCGGCATTTCCTTCTTTCGAGAACACTGCGCACCACTCGTTCATAGACAGTTCCTGGCTATGGTATTGATTCCTGTTCCAGGCGCCATACTTCAGGTAGGAACTGCCTTGCGCTTCAATGCCTTTGCGGCGTTCCAGCGACGCCCCTGGCACACCTGTGACAAAGGCATATTCCGCCAGGCCATGGGCGTATGCCATCTTCAGGCAGGCGTTCTTCTCCCACCATTCCAGGCGCAGTTTCAGCCTGAGTTCCGCAATGCCTGCGTAGCGCCAAATGTCCACCGTAATAACAGAGGAACGCAGCCTGTATGTGGCGCGCAGGACGGAGGCCACTGGGCCGTCTGCGATTTTCTCCACGGAGATTCTTTCGGCGCGGCAGCTTGGGTGCAGATACTTGTCCAACTCGAATCCCCAGGTTCCGTAGTCGTCCTCGAACATTGCAAAGGACAATTTTTCAAGAAATGCCAGTTGCCTCTCAAATCCAAGGTTGGGGGCTTCCTGGGGTTCAGGGCTGTAGGCCAGCAGGCACTCGCCATTAGGGGGCAGTGTAAGCACGGCGGTCAAATCAGCCCATGGCACGCCGCAGGGGCCGAACATCGTAGGCGGCGGCAGAAGTTGCAGGGGAATTGAATTGCCGTCGCGGTCCCGCAGGCTTTTGAATACAGTGCCATTTTCATTGGGGTCCGCGAATCCAGTGACCGACACGACGGCTGTCCTTTCCACTGGCTCAAGGTTTTTGACAAGCACTCCCCCTTCCTTCATAAAACTGGTATCAAGCGAGGCAGAGTGGCGGCATAGCTCCCTGTCCACCAGCATGTCGGCCTGATGGATTACATGTCCTATGCCAGGGAAAATGTCGTTTCTGTACGCCTCCATGATCGAGGTTCCTGGCAGGATGTCGTGGAAGTGGTTGAATAGAATCTCCTTCCAGGCATAATCCAGTTCTTGCGGGGGGATGCCCAGTTTCTCCGCGGATTCCAGCCTGTCCATGGCAAGGGCTATCTGGTGCTTGACCTCATGGCAGGCGGAATAGCAGCCCCTAAACACATTGCTCATTTCACCCTTGTAGGCAGGGAGTTCCTGCTGGGGAAGTTCGGCAAAATACTCGGCAAGCGTGGAGAAGACTATCTCGTATTTTTCAGAGGCCTCGTCAAGCCATTGCAGATGCTTTTCATAGAGGCCGCCGCCGTGGTCGCCTACTCCGAAGAACAATGTCTGATGTGGCAAGCCATTGCGTATGTGCTCGTCGATTCTGTCCATGTAGAACTGCCTGTCCACATTCTCCAGGTCGTATGTGTCAAAAATCCGCAATGCCCTTACAGAGCTGCCGTCGTCAGCCTGCCAATTGAACAGCAGTGGCAAATTCATCTGGTGGGACATGGGACGCAGGAAGACATAGTTGTCAAAGCCAGTTGCCTTCAATATCTTTGGCAGGCCCGCGGAATGCCCGAATGAATCGACGCTGTATGCCGTCCTCACATCAATGCCGAACTTCCTCTGGAAATACTCCTTGGCGGAAACAGCCTGGCGAATTAGCGCCTCTGTGCCTGATATTATCGCGTCCGCCTGTACTTCCCAGCCGCCTACGATTTCCCATCGTCCAGCCTCCACCAGTTCCGCAATCTGCCTGAAAAGGGCTGGCTCGGTGTCTTCAATCCAGCGGTAGAGCGCCGCAGCCGAACATGAGAACTTCAGTTGCGGGTGCGCCTTCATCATCCTGACCACGGAATGCATCGTGTTCGTCCAGGCTGTACGCCCTGAACGCCGACGCCATATCCATACGGGGTCCAGGTGTGAATTGCATATAACGTATAATTTCTTTCCAGATGTTTTTTCCATATTGAGGCCTTCTGTTAGCGACAGTTTGGATATGGCTGGGTCCAGGCGCTTTCAAAACGCGGGTAATGCGGTGCCTTGAGCATGCCTGGGCGATTGGAGGTAATCAAAGCCCTGACATAAAGATCATCCGATTCCATTGCATAAGAAGCGCTGGTGCCGTCCACGCTGGAGGCAATGCGGCCAATCCCTTCTGGTATGACTGGACGAGTTCTACACCTTATGGCATTGTCCAAAGTAAACTCCTTCAGTTCCATGTGTCTGTCAAAATTCTTTTTTGTGGTAATGAAGTCAATCCTGTACTTCAAGCCAGGTTCAGCCTGTACATTCACCTCAAGTGTGCCTGTGCGGGCGTTGAACTCGATGTCATTAATATACACGCCATTGCTGGAATAGAAATTGCCGTTTTTCAAAGAGGAGGCGATATTCTGCTCAGTCAGTTCACCCATGCAGTCCACCATGAGCCAGCCACTGCCGCAGCAAGTGTGCTTGCCGCGGTATGCGTCGTCATAATAATGGGCGTCGTCACTTGCCACTCCATAGATAATGCCGTTTCCCTTTGCCAGGCGATGCGCAAGTACGAAATCCCAGTACTGCTCACGATTATAGATCCACTCCTCTGGCATGTCGTTGGAGCCGTTGTTGCAGATTTCAAAATGCCTGATTTCAGGTGTGTCTATCAACAATCGCGGGTCCACGTCCCATACCCTGCTCCATGGATGGTTCACCATGAGGAACGAACCTTCATTCGCGACTTCATTGTAATTGTCAATTATTGCATGGAGAATATCCTTGTCAGTGCCCTTGTCTGGGCAAGGCAGGTCTTTGGCAATGTTGAACACGTTGACATGCAAATCGTATTTCCTTGTTTCTTCCTCGAAACTGACGGCCACATCGGTCAGTTCCTCACCAGGGAACAAGAGGAATCTCCCAGGTCTATGATATCTCTCCTTCAACTGTGCGAAGGTTGAAAGATGCACAAAAGTCCTGAAGCCAAGCCGCCTGGTTTCAATGGCGTCAGGAATGGCGGCCATTGCGCGGTCGTATTCGTCATAGTATAAATCTGGCGGCCAGTCCCCGTTTTTCGAATGAACTGGCATCCATACATCATCCTGGTCCTGAAACAGATTATGGTCTGCAAGGCACAGAAAATCATATCCCAGTTCCTGATATTTCATAATCGCCATTTCCGGAAGGGCCAGGCCATCCGACCAAAGTGTATGGCAATGTATGCATCCTTTTTTCCAGTGTTTAAGCATAATTCCCTTAATGTAGAGGTAGTCTGAAAACATCCAATGTGAGCGCTGAAGCGGCGCTCACTCAGGTTGCCCAACTGGCA
>JAFSTJ010000494.1 GCA_017450525.1 Victivallales bacterium
CCACGGCAGTGTTCACTAATCTTCCTTCCTCCAATTCTGCCTTTGGCCTGAAAGCGGCTGTTCTGTCCTGGGAAGGACCGCTGCGCTCGAATGCATACGAGGTGTTCTTCCCAAAGAATGGTACTAACCATCCCGCATGTTCTTCTTGCGCTGCTTGTCCCAATTGGTTTTTCTACTGGAGAGAAGGAAATGTTTGCATCCCATCTAATGCTTTATTTGATAAAGAGACAGAATATTATGGTTATTGCATGCCATCGGTGGACAACATAATTAGACTTGGCGCCATAGCTGCTGGGGAAAACGATGGTCCGCGACAATACACCAAAGCGAATGGTTCGTCAATAACTGTTACAGGTGAAGGGAAAGGCATTAAATGTGTTGCAGAGACAGTCGCACACGAACGCAATCATCTTCTTTTATACTCATATAGTTCAGGGCATATAATTCCCCTAGATACGGATAACGATGGAATTGTCGATGCAGATGAACCAACAATGCAAAATATTAGTACTGACGTAGATAATCCAGACACTTATCAAGTCGGTAGCTCGATTGGAGATCAGGAGATTCGATGTTATAAAATCGAACGGGATATTGAGAAATCAGCATACAACCCACAAGCGGATTGGGCTAATCCCGGATGCCAAAGCAAAGAGCAATTTGGACCCTCGCCAGATGAATAATTGGAATAAGATACGCTTGATTAAAAAACTAACAATCGCCTTTACAGCTTCTTGCTGGAACACTTTTCTTGCCGTGAATTAACTAACTTCTTCAACTGCTCTTAGTTGTCTTTTCCATCATAATTCTAAAAAAAGGATAACGATGATGAATCGAATCTCAATAATTGTTTTATTTTGTTGTTTGCATTTAATGGCTATTAAATGCATTTCAAATGATATATTTCAAGAGTATTTCAAAAGTGTGGAATGCAATGATGCAGGGATAATCATAAGTTTTAAATCACAAGGACCAAGATTTACTCTTAAAAAAAATGAGTCTTCTATGGGAGTATCACACTATGACCAAGTTATTGAAATCTCTAATGGAGATACTATTAGTTTTATTGACAGACATTTTTCTATGACTATTGAAATGCATTTTTACAATGAGCTAACAGAAGAACAAAAAGTCATCCTCACTAGTCTAAGTCTCAGCCCTCCATATTTGTGTGAAATCAAACATACGAAAGATTATCGCTCCTTCGGAAGATATATTTCAAATAAAACCTACTATCTTGTTCCGATTTTTAAGAATACCCACGTGCCCACGGAACTATTGTCTCATCTATCTTCCTCGAAAAACTATCTGTTTATCCCAAAGCAGAAGCAAAATATAGTGCTTGAAGACTACTATTATGACTTTGATTGTTATTTTAAAGGAGGGGATGTCAACGGATTATGCTTGCTTTTGGAACAATTTGATTCCTACAAGGAAATAACCTTTGGCAGAGGGTTTGGTCCCAATGACAGGAATGAACACCAGATTCGTCTTTTGAATGCAATTAAAAGCCTTAAAGACAATATGACATTTGAGAATGTGCCAATTAGCGGAGAAAAAAGCAAAAATCAATGGTTTAAATTCCTTTCTGTACTCCCTAATGACATTATAAGTATTGCTACAATGATAAAGCATACTGAAGCGGCTGTACGATACTGTGCCTTATTGAAGATAGAGAAGCAGCCATATAATGAAGGATATGCGTCTTTGCTCCACGAAATGGTGAAACACGACCCATATATTGTCATTCGTGGAACAGCCCCGCAACTCAAAAAGGGAGAAAAAAGCAATGGGCTTCCATACAATGGCCGAGTAGGCTATGTGGAAAGCTGCTTTGCCTCACCGACACGCCAGAAGGCTGCCCATATCCTTAGTCAATGGGAAGGAAAGGAAGTTGTTCTTAATCAAGAACAACTGGCACGAGACGGCGTATTGGCTCTCGTCAGGCTCTACAGGCAAAGCGACGAGGAAATCCAACGGAGGATTATTATGGCCGTCAATATGTTCACCGTAGATACCTTGCCCTACGATACGGTGCTGAACTTTGAAGAGCCGGATGTCTCAAAGGAGGATTGGGAGATTATTCTCCTGTTCAAAAAACATCTTCTCTCAAAAAGCAAAACCCCTCAAATGCAATCTGAATAGCCTTGCGCAGGGCTGAACCTGCGCATCTTCAAGCTAGCGGTACTTTGCGGTGCATGCGTTGTACCACGGGCGATAGACCTCTGCATCGCGGATGACGCAGCCCGTGTGGGAGCCGTCGCGCATGATCTGGGTGCAGCAGGAGCAGGTGATGCAGCACTTGCGCGGGTCAGCCGCGCCGTTATGGAAGAGGTCGTAGGGCAGGTCGGGGTAGGCGAAGGCGCTGCGCCCCAGGCCGACCATGGCGGCGCGTCCCGCCTTGAGAGCACCCGCGGCCGCGTATGGGATGAACTGGCGCAGCCAGCTGTAGCCCGTGCCGATGATGGGGAGGCCCGGGAACATCGCCTGCACCTGCGCCACGATGTCCAGGATGCGCGCCACGCCAACCAGCGGATGTTCTGGCGAGGGGGCTCCATTGATGATGGGCTTGTCGTACGGACGCCCATAATGCGGCTCGTAGTAGGGATTTGCGATGGAGAGGTTGATGAACTTGATGCCTATCTCCCGCAGCCAGGTGATGTACTGGCGCGTCTCCTCCAGGTCGGGTGTGAGGGAACCGTCCTTCGCCATGGCGAAGCCATACGGATAGGGCATCATGTCGCAGGCGTTCAGACGGGTGGTCACCAGCAGGTTCGGGCACTTCTCGCGCACCTTCGCCATGGTCTCGCGCATCAGGCGCGTGCGGTTCTCCAGCGAGCCGCCATAGCGGCCTTCGCGCAGGTGGGAGGCCTGGAGCTCCGCCATCAGGTAGCGGTGGCATCCCTTGATGTCAACGCCGTCGAAGCCCGCCTTCTCCGCCAGTTCCGCCGCATGGACGTAGGTGTCCTGGAGGCGGTCCAGATAGTCGTCCGTCACCAGAGGGTAGTCGGCTGGCAGCTTGTGAATCGGGTCCAGGAACTTGCTGTGGTGGGCGATGATGGGCGCGGGCATGCCCTCGGGGCGGCTGTAGCGCCCCGAGTGGGTCAGCTGCAGGATGCAGACAGGCGCAAAGCCGTTCTGCTCCAGCGAGGCCTTGCGCGTCTTCTCCACCAGGTCCGCGAAAACCTGCCAGTTGCCGTCGTTTATCCACATCTGTGATGGATTGGAGCGCGCCTCGTGAAGCACGGCGCACGCCTCGAACCAGATCAGACCGTACTGCCCGTGGGCATAGCGCAGGTAGCGGCGGAACGCCAGCTCGCCAGGCGTTCCGTCGGGGGCGGAATCGAAGCCCTCCATCGGATGCACCGCAAAGCGGTTGGCGATGGTCGGGACGCCCTCTATCTTCAGTGGCTGCTGCAAGATGCTGAGGTCATCATCCAAGATGATTTTCTCGCCAAGGTTCAGTGCCTCAACATCAGCCTTCAATTCATCAAGGCTGCGGTAATTGAATCTCTTCTGCTCTGCCATAGTTTTCTTTTTTTGTGGGTGGGTGAGGGAAAAACCGCCGCGCTCAAGCGCGGCGCACAGGACAGGTATGCGGCGCACAGGACAGGTATAAGGGGGCAACGCCCCCAGGCAAAATGCCCGTCGTCCTGACAGCGCGCAAAAGCCGTGCGCGGCGG
>JAFSTJ010000039.1 GCA_017450525.1 Victivallales bacterium
CTTCCTGCGTTCCATAGGCGTGAGGCAGCCCATCGCGGGAGACTCGATGTGCACGGGTCTGCCTATTATATCGGCATTGCAGGACATGGATTTGTCCTGTGCCAACGTCTATTGGGATTTGTGCGGGGACCAATTGACCAACAAAGACTTGCTTCGGGAACGCAGGCAGGTCTTCGGCATGGTGCCTTCCAAAGGGCGCACTTCCACCCAGCCGATGCTGGTTACGGAATGGGACCAGGTATGGCCTAATGAATGGCGTGCCGAAGCCCCATTGCTGGTCTCTTCCATGGCTGCGTTCCAGGGGTGGGTTGGCACATGCCTCCACACATACCGCTACCGTAGCGTGCCCACGGACTGCATGGGAGGAACCGTGCTGGGCGGCATCGCGTATCGCCGTAATTTCGAGACCGCAATGGACCCATCCAAATTCGGCCTGTTCTATGCCGCTGCCATTATGCTTCGCAGAGGAGACGTGGCGCAGGCGAAAAAGATGCTGGACATACGCTTGACCGAGGATGATGTGTTCTGTGCTGCGCATGGCATGTACAACCACAACCTTCCCAATCTGGAAGGCACCATAAACTGCGAGAAGCATGGAGTCCGTCTGGTAATGCCAGGAAATGAAGCGTCGCCAGATGCCATTGGGCCTGACGAGACAGGCCCCGCCGCCAATGACGAGGAGGCTGGCGAGGTCACATCTGACACGGGCGAACTGTATCGCTCCTGGAAAAAAGGTCAGGCATGGATTGACACAGCGAGGACCAAGTCCATCTTCGGCAGTTTTGGCGCAGGAGAGAAGGTGCGCATCAGCGGTTTGACCATTACTTTCCGCACGGATTTCGCTACTGTCACGTTGACATCGCTGGACAATCGTCCGCTGCAGGAGGCCACGCAAATCCTCATCACAGCCGTTGGCCGTTCGGACAACACTGGGGCGCTTTACAACGCCACGCACACAGAGCGCATTGAAATCGGCCATGGGCCAGTGCTTTACGAGAGCATACAGGCTGATTTGGAAATGGCGCACACGCCAGTCAAAATGCATCTTTGGAGCATTGACCAGGATGGCGCTTACACAGGCGAAATACCCGTAACCCTTGAAGATAATTCATTAAAGTTCACCATAGGGAAGACATTCCCCTCAATCTACTACCTGCTGACAAGATGAAAAGGACATTACTGAAAGGAATCTTAATTATGGCAATTTGTGCGGCAATGAGTGCATTCACAGCGGATGGCAGTCTTAAAATCGGATGGGCAAGGCAGAACATAACGCCCAGCGGACCATGCCTGCTGGCTGGCCAACATTTCCCGCGTCTGTCCACTGACGTGGCGGATCCGCTCACGGTGACCGCTTTGGCCCTGGAATGCAACGGCGAAAAGGCTGTCATGGTTTCGGCTGACATCATCAACTTCTCAATCTACTTGCTGAAGGCCTGCCGCGAACGTCTAGCAAAAGAACTTCCTGACCTGCCCGGAGAATGCATCTTTGCCAGCGGCACCCATACCCACACCGCACCCCATTTCGGCAAAGTCGTTCCACGCGACCAATGGATGATGCCACAACCAGGTGGTTGCAAGTGGGGCAGTTCTGGAATGGATGTGGATGAGATACGAAAGGAACATCCTGACTTTGTGGACAGTCAGCAGTACTTTGAACTTTTGACGGAGAAAGTGAGTGTGGCAGTTGCCCAGGCCTGGCGCTCCCGTGCCCCAGGCAAAATCGCGTTTGGTCTTGGTACTGCGGTCGTGGGCGAGAACCGTCGCACAGTTCAGCGCGACAAGGGCGGAACCATCTATGCGCCATCCACAAACGAGAAATACCTGAATGTAGAGGGACATGTGGACCATGATGTGAATGTGCTGGCAACATACGACATGAAGGGCGCACTTACTGGCATGGTTGTGAATGTGGCGTGCCCCGCGCAGACATGCGAGGCGTTCAAGGTCGTTTCCGCTGACTTCTGGAACGAGATGCGCCTGGAAATCGACCGTCGTTTCGGCAAGAACATTCATCTTCTGCCGCAATGCTCTGCGGCTGGAGACCAAAGTCCCCACCGCCTGCTGAACTGCCCTGCGGACGCCAGGATGATGCGCCTTCGCAAGCAGATGGAGAAGGATGTCACCGAATGGGGATGGGGCAAACGCGCATACAACTGGGACTACAATCTGGCCCGTCGCAAGGAGATAGCACGCCGCATTTGCGTGGCATTGGAGGATGTGCTGCCGACTATAAAGGACACTGCTGACGCCAAGCCTACGATGCGCCATCTGTGCAAAAACATAAAGCTGCCGCGCCGTGCCATTACCGCCGAAGAGGCCGACAAGGCACGCAAGGAACTGGACGAGAAACTGGCGTACATGAAAGAGCAGGGCTGGGACTACTGGGGCGCCGTGGGCGCATTGCGCCGTGTCATTTATCGCCACGAGCATCCAGAGGAAACATACGGCATGGAAATGCATGTGCTGCGCCTTGGTGACGCATGCTTCGCAACCAATTCCTTTGAATTGTACCTGGACTACGGCGAACGCATCAAGGGGCAAAGCCCCGCGCTCCAGACTTTTCTGGTGCAATTGGCGGGCGATGGTTCATATTTGCCGACGCCTCGTACCAATGGTAGCGGCTATGGTGCGGCACCAACATCCTGCCAGGTGACCTACCTGGGCGGCGATGCATTGGTCACCGAAACCGTGAACGCAATCAAGGAATGCTTTAACCAATGAGGCGATTTTTAATTTTTATCCACAGATTAACACAGATTAACACAGATTAATTTCATTTCAATAAAATGTCCTGAATGGACATAGATTCATCATTTTTCTTGCA
>JAFSTJ010000495.1 GCA_017450525.1 Victivallales bacterium
CCACTGTCCACTGTCCACTTCACCTTTTCAGGTGCAGTTTTCTAGCTTTCCCGCGTGGTATTGCGCCCTTGACGCCTTTGGCGTCCTGTACCTCAATCTGCTCGCCGTCAATTGACAGCAGCTTGAGGCCGTAGGCGCTATCGCCAATTCCCAGCCTAAGATTGTCCACCTTTTTATCCGCAAAAGTCACCTTGACTATTGCCATCGGCCTTGCGCCCACATTGCCCTTCATGACGAACTGTGCCACAACCTGCTCGAATTCAGGTTTATTTGGTTTGACTTCCTCAATTGGTTCAGGTTCCGGTTGAGGTTTGGGCTGTGGCTTAGGCTGTGTTGGCTGCGGCTTTGGCTTGGGCCTTGGCTTGGGCTGTTCAGGGGCCGCAAGCGGCAATTTGAATGGATTTCCCTTGACTTCAGGGCTGCCCTTGGTAAGGAAATCCAAAGCATTTTCTGACAGCATTGAACTGGATTCCATGCTGCCCGCGCTGTTCAATTCGTCAAGATCATCCTTGTTTCCAAGAAGAAAATGGCATCCCAGCATTAGCACTACAACAATCAGGATGCCGATGGCGACACAGTATTCCCAGTTGACTTTAAGTTTTTCTACAAGGTCATCCATAATTCTTATTTAGGCAAGGGCAAAAATGAGGAACATACCAGATTGAAGTGCATGGCGCCTGAAACAAGTTCACCATCGGCACCGCCTGTAATCTTCGCAGGAGGAACGGCAAATATCTCAAATGCACTGACAGGCAGGAACAACTCATCTCCCTGCAGTTTATTCAGGAAGTCCATCATGGAGTTCAGATTGCCCTTCAATTTCAGCGCCACAGGGAATTCCGCCAGATAGGGCATTGACCTGTCCTTTATCATATACGCCTTCATTGGCTGCACATATACGCTGCTCTGCTGAACCTCATTTGAATTGCCCTGCACCATGCGGCCTTTGACCTGGCTGGGCTGCACCTCAGGTGCTTGAAGCGTTAGCCCCGCGTCCGCAGCCAGGTTCAGCAATTTCTCCATCGTCCAAAGCTGAAGCATCAACTGGTAGATATATGGAGAAGGAGCCTCCAGGTCAAGCCCCACGGAAGATGGATCCAGCACGAAACCTCGCTTTGCAACATCGCTGAATACCCTGCTATGCTCAGCCTGGTAATCCAGGCGAGACGCATTCCTTCTGAATTCCATCAAACCGCTGTATTCCTTTTCTATCTTCTTGCTGAAGGTCGCACCTGCCCTTTTCATTGCCATGTCATACAGCATGGATATGGACTTCTCCTCCTCGTCATCACCTTCCAGCTTTGCCTTGTATTCATTCTTGATGGAAGTGAGAATGCCTATATTGGCAGGCCAGTTGTTCCTCCGAAGATCGGACTTGGAACTGTTCAGCATACCTGCCGCCTTGTCCACACCGCGCTGCTCTGGACGAAGCACATAGATATAGACGGCAATCTGCGCGGCAAGGACAATCAGCGCAGAGGCGAGTAGTATCTTATGTATGTTGCCAATGTTCGCTGTCATGATTATTCATCCTCCTCGTCATTCGATGACGCACCACCTTGAGCAGGCGCAATGTCAGGCTTCTTCAAAGGCAGCCTTACTGTGAACGACCTGTTGAATTGTCCGCCTGGCACTTTCTTGAGGAAAGCAATCCAGGGCTGGAATATGTCCTCCCTGCCTATGCGCTCGCTTTCCGCCAGGATGTCCGAACGCACGAATATGCCTGTGTCTTCCAGTTTGCGCAGTATATCCCTGACGGGCTTGAATGGCTCGTTTGGCACCTGGGGCGTATATCCCGCTGCAATATAACTCAATGTGGAGGACATCTGCTCTGCGTCATAGCGCAAGGGGAATTCATCCCTGCCTGCAATATCACCGATAAGCGCGGCATTCTCCTGCGAGAACAGATTTGGTGCCTGTGAAGTCCTTCGCTTCTGGGGGGCACTACTTGAATTGCGATGCGACTGGTACGATGCCTCGTCAGCCAGATAGACGAACCAGTCCTTTTCCGCCTTGGCGCCACTCATCGCGTCTATTATGGTGCAGAGATGACTGTGCTGGTTGCCCGCGACTATCAATGGAGCCAACGACATCTCGCGGAATTTCAGCGCCTTCTGCAAGTCAAGTATGGCAGATATCTCTTTCGTGCAGGTCTCCAACTCCTTCTTCTGCATCTTGATTTGCGCCATCTGCTCCACGCATTGCAAATACTTGTGTATGTCAATGACAGCAAATGCCAGCACCAGCAGTACAATGGAGGCCAGCAGCAAGGGCCAGTTGCGCTCCCTGAGACGACGGGACCTTATGTCCATTGGCAGCAAGGTGACTGACAAGCGGGACTTGCCTGTGAATTGCAAAGCAAGACCATACGCCAAAGTCAATTCAGGACGCAGCACACCCTCAACCTCGGGCGCCAACAACTGCACAGGCACTTCAAGCCGCTCTGCAAGCCATTCAACCAGACCTTTCATCTGCGCCAGGCCACCGCATAAATACACCTGCTCAACAGGGACCTGCGCCAGATCCTCCGTCTCCTGCGCACGCCAGGATTCCATAAAAGAATGTATCTCGTTCTCCAGCAGGAAGATTGCCTCCATCACAGAGGAGTGGCTGTTTTCCACAGCCAGGTCAATGCTTCGCATATCCCGCTCCTCCATCTTCATATTATGTTCAGTGCCCCTGCGTTTTATGATTTCATTTATCTTCTCTGAAGAAAAGAGGAGGCTGCTTATAAACAGGGGCTGCCCGCCTGCAAGCACAATTGCAGTGGAATTCTCATGACCGAATTCCAGCAGTAGAATGGGGTCCTTGCTATCCACAAGTTCTGGATGCAAATGGTAGAAGGCATTTGAAATGGCGATACCGCCAGGGACGATTTCCTCCGCCTCGATTCCAGCCACGGTCATGGCACTCAACCTCTCCCTGACATTTTGCTCTCGGGCAATCGAGATAACAACGGAATTACTGCGCAGGCATGTTTTTCCAAGGATGCAACTGTCCTGCAGCATTGCCTCGTCGGAAAGTGCAGCCACCTGGCTGGCCTCGCCCTGAAGCTGGAAACGAATGGCCTTAACTGGCAGTTTCTCGGGATAGTTGCGCATCAGCGTGGTTGTCATGTACTGCGGCAATCCAGCGGCAATCTTGCATTTCTTCCACTTTTCGTTGCCAAGCCATTCCGCCACGGAGCCATACATTTCCGCATCGTTGAGGATGCCTTCGGCCCGCATATCCAGCACACCAGAGCCACATATCGCGCCAGCGCTGTCCAGCACCACAGCCTTCGTGCTAGATGCACCCACGTCCAATCCAAGATATCTAGTCTTCGGCATTACAACTCCCAGCCTTGGTAAATAAACAGTCGATTCGTTTGGGTAATATATGCCACACAATTAATTTTAATAATCATGTCTTGCAATTTTAAATATAAGGATAAGAAAAGGCCTGAAATCTCACCATTCACTTGCGTCCATTTGCGTAGGCCGTGGCCGCGCAGACGAATATCATTCTGATGACTCCTTATTAGTCCATTCGTCCTTGAAAAAATCACCGCCTACATTAAACTATTGGCTTCACTGGCAACTTACGCCAATACACTATACAATTATAATCAGCAAAAAACGGGATTGACATAAAATGGCATTTGCATTAAGTATGGCATGGAAGATACTCTTCATCGTATTCTTCTTTGGCTTCTGCATATTTATCCATGAATTCGGCCATCTGCTCGCTGCGCTTTGGATGGGCCTTCACGTAGAGAAATTCTCCATTGGTTTTGGAAAGCGAATATGGGGCTTCACATACAAGGGCGTGGAATACGCCATAAGCCTGCTGCCATTCGGTGGCTATGTTGCCCTGCCCCAGTTGGACCCTGTTGACAATCCAAAGACCAGTGACGGCAAGGAACTCAAGCCATCCAAGCCCATTCCACGCGCCATAACTGCATTTGCAGGCCCATTGTTCAACGTACTTTTCGGCTTTGTACTGGCCACAATAATGTGCATAGTGGGTATCAAGGAGGCGCCTCCATCTGCCTCATGTGTCGTAGTCGATGTGCCAAAAGTTCTGCCCCTGTATGAAAACGGCCTCGGTGTGACAGACGAGATATTGGAGTTCGACGGAGAGAAAACCGAACTTTTCCTGGAAGAGATTTGCGGCAAACTTGACTTGGATGAGGCATCAAAAAAACATACTGTAACCGTCAGGCGTGGTGAAGGAAAGGAGACACTTGAACTGAAAATGGTACCGAATCCCGAATGGGAGGCTGGCCTGCGCCCTGGAGACAGAATCATCGCAATCAACGGCAAAAGTTTTACGCGCGGCACAGAGGAACTCAACAGCGAACATGTCTATACGGATGCACCGCAAGTACGCCTCGATATAATCAGGGACGGCAAGAAACTGGAAATTGCATACGCCCCAAGAAAAAACCCGCTCTTTGAAAACCTGGCAGCCCCCTTCTTCAAGGCAAGAAACCCGATTTCTGCGGCAGACATAAAGGTTGCCTCGCCTGCGGCGAAGGCAGGAATCAAGGCAGGGGACCAGTTGTTGCAGATCAACGACACAAATATTGTCGGCTCGAAGCAACTTGCAGAGGAATACGCAAAAAAAGCAGGAGAGCCAATAAGCCTCACCGTCGCCAGAAATGGCATTGAGCAGAAACTGTCATCCCATACGCAAGCAGATTCCAGCATCGGCGACTTCGGCATCACTTTCTCCGTAATCGTCTCCGACTGCATACCAGGGCTGCCTGCCCACAAGGCAGGAATTCGCTTTGGGGACAAGATAGTCGCACTGGACAATCAGGGAGTCACTGACGCGGATACATTGTCAAAGCAACTGAGAGAAAGCCAGGGAAGGCCTCTGGAACTGAAGGTGCTTAGAGACGGAAAGGAACTACTCTTCAGCCAGCTCAGGACTGAACAGCATGACATAAATGGCAAGATGACCTGGGTAATAGGCGTGACATTGACCGATGGCGTGACCAAGGTTCTGGGCCATCCATCACCCTGGAAACAGTTCACCAAGATAGTCGGGCAGACGGGCAGGACGCTGTCCCTACTGTTCTCTCCGCTAACCTCAAGGATACGCGGACGTCAGCGTTCCACCGCGGGCATAAAAATGCAGCACATGAGCGGTCCTGTGGGCATTGTGCTCATGCTTTGGTACTCACTTAAGAACGACGGGCTGCGCGGCGGCCTGGCGCTGATAATACTTGTGACATTCTCCCTTGGTCTTATGAACCTGCTGCCTATTCCTGTACTGGACGGAGGACACATCCTTTTTGCCATAATCGAACTGGCGATACGCAGGAACCTTCCACCAAGATTCCTCAACATTATCCAGAACATATTCGCATTCCTTCTGATTGGAATGCTGTTGTACATCACATTCTTTGACGGAAAGAGGGTGTTCCGCCTGGCAAAGACAGGCAGCAACAGCCATCACCAGACAACCAAGACGCTTCAAGGCCAGGAAAAGACGCCAGAGGCGGGCAAGCCACAGGAAAAACCTGCAAATGAATAGGCAATATCAGA
>JAFSTJ010000496.1 GCA_017450525.1 Victivallales bacterium
CTGACTTACCACGATGTTCTCCAAATCCCAGTCCAGCGTATTGTGTGCAATCACCGTCTCAGTCCAGTTGCTCCATTCGGTGCCAAGCAACACACCAGCCTGGAAATAGTAGTCCTGTTCAGGCTGCAGCTCTGACTTGTTGACGTATGCATAGTTGTAGGTGCGGTTTTCCGTAGTGATGGTGATGGCGTTCTCCATCTCTGGATTGTCCGCATAGCGGAAACGGTAGCCTCTGATATCGTAATTGGTGGTATCAGGCTCCACAGCCAGGTAGAATTTGCCGCCGCCAGTTGCAGTGGTATCAGCAACGGTCAGGTTAGCTGGTGCGTCAGGCACGCCTGAAACAGGAACAACGGTGAAGCTGCTCGCCTCGCTCCAGTCGCTCAGGATGCCATCCGTGTTCTCCAGGCGAGCCTGGACGTAATATGTGGCGTTGTCCCCCAGTTCATCCTTGCTAAGCATGATGTAATCATCGTTCATTTCAGGAGCAACGACCACGGCCTCCGACATATCCTCGTTGGGCGAATAGCGGAAGGTGTATTGCTGTACCTTGACAGAATACAACCATGGTTCCGCACTGATGCGGATACTGTTCCAGTAGATGCTGTCCGCGTATGCGATAGTGATTACCGGCGGGTCAGGGTGCGGCAACTTCGGGATCACGGTGAATTCCACGGCATCGCTCCAGCCGCTGTTGACGCCATTGGCATTCACTACGCTTGCCTGCAAATAATATATGGCATTGCCCACCAGTTCGTCCTTGTTGAGAGTGATGTTGCTCTTGCCTTCATCAAGAGTGACGAGCACAGCATCCGTCATGTCCGCATTTAGGGAATATCGGAATGAGTATTGCCTTGCCTCGCCTGTGTTTTCAGCAGGTGTTGCGCTGATGCAGAACGTGTCCCAGTAATCGTTGTCCGCATATTCCACTGCAATGCTCGGTGCATCTATTTGAGAAGATGCAGTCACCAGATACAGCCCATCGTCCTCATATCCATTCTCGTACTTGACTAATCTGCACAAGGTGTTACCCAGTTGCGTGAAATCATCCAAACCAACTGCCACAGAACTGCCGTCTTCGTGGTTGATGACCGTTAGCGTGCCATTGAAATTCTCCGCCAAATCCGCAATCTTGAACTTGCCGTACACATTTGTGTCGATTTCAATCTCCAGGGCATTGCCGAGGAGCCTGTCCAGGTTGAGCGTAAAAGCAGTGCCATCGAGATAACTATCGTATGTCAAGTTGTCAAATGAGCCATATTGGTACTCTGCCGTCTGCTTGTACTGGTCAAAATGTATCTTGTGCCCGTCTGGATTGATGTAGCGCTGCGTGCTAAGCGTGCCCGCAGTCGTGATGTCGCATGGAAGCATGTAATTTCCAGAGGCGTCGCCCATGCTGTCGTACTCCTGGGAGATAATCAGGCTGGAACCGTAGTCCAGCACTAGATTGGAGATGTTCGCGCCATCCTTCAAGACCAGCGTTCCACCTGCGGAGACACTTATGCCTTCAACCTCGTTTTCAATAAACTCGTCCTTCGCAGGATTCATAAGGTCGTCAAATTCCTCGGAATCCTCGTTCACATACGTCCAGCCACCTGCAATGGTCAGTTTGCCACCATTGTCGACAGTGATGTTGTGCGCCTTGGCGCCTTTCAGTATCGATGTTTCGCCTATGACTGTGGAATCCTCCACAATGCCGTAGATTTCCGAATTAACCAGCCTGGAATCGGTGATGAGTGAATATTCAGCAGCCACGCCTGAAAAATCCACATTTGTGGCGGACTGGTATTTCTCCAGTCCAGTCACGCTGCCTTCAGTGAACGCGGCGTTTGCATTGGAAAGCACCAAAATACTGCCTTCCTCGCTCCAGGCCCCCAGATTGCCAGCCCCGTCGTATGCCGCCACCTGATATGCATAAGTTCCGTTTGGCACATTGTCAAAAGCAAAGGAGGCCTCTGCTGTCTCCCCTTCGCTCCAGACTTCCTCTTCGGAAGCACGGTAGCGCACCTGGTATCCAGCCACGCCATTATCATCGTACGGCTCGCTCCACTCCAATGTCGAGCCAGAAGCACTCCATTCTGCGTTGATGCGCTGTATCTGGTCTGGTGCCTCGGTGTCTATTATGCGGAATGAAAGTTCCTCGCTTATGTTGCCATACACCGGTGCATAGTTGTCACTGCTTGCCATCAGATAGAAGGAGTAGTCGCCGCCCTTGATGTCATCAGTCATGATATATTCATAAACTCCATTGGCCTCTGCAAGGGCGATTTCTGCAAGCAACTGGCCATTGTAGCCAGTTTCGCCTCCGTCGTTGCGGAATATGGAAATGACGGCATTATCCAGCGCGGAATAGTCAGGCAGGGTGTATTGGATTGTTGCGCTGCGCTCACCTTCGCCCAGCACAACCGCATTGATTGTTGGCAAAGGTGCTGCGCCAGCAAGGGTGAATGCCCCGAATGTGGCCTCGGCATCACCGTATGCGTTGATAGTCCAGTCCCCAAGCGCCGCATTGGTGACGGCAATAGTGATGCAGGTATCGTTGGTCAATTCGCCGACTATCTGCATGTTGCCGTATGTTCCAGCGGCGATTTCCTCCTGCGTATATTCAATCTCATTGTAAACCAGGGAGACCGTGGTTTCCGATACGGTGAAACTGACCTGGAAGAGGCTCACTCCATAGTCTTCGACTACATAGACCTTGCTTGCAGACGCTCCATCTGGCGAGGCGACGCTATGGGGTGTTAGCCCGTTCACGGAGTATGAAGGTCCGCTGGAGCCGAATTCGTCACCACCCAGCAAGTCGCTCGAACCCAGCAAGTCCACATCGCCGTCGAAGGTACACTTGATGCCGACGGAGAAGGTGTTGCCGAATACCACTATGTTTTCCCACGACATGATATAGCGCTTGCTGAAATCGGCAAAGGCGTTGACTGCCATGCCCATGCCCGCCAAAGGACCAAAGTACTTGCTCTTCGGCACATTCATCTGTCCTTGTCCTGAAATGGTGACGCCGCCATGGCTGGACTTGAGTTCGCCCGTTATGGTGATGCATTCATTGAGCATGCCAAAATTGCCCTTCATAGAGAAGTTGCCGCCGCACGCCATGACCTCGCCGCCGCCCGTGATGAAGCCGCCAAGGCAATTCAGGCTGGCCGTTCCCAATATGTCGCCATTTGTGGAGATGGTAGCGCCCAGGTCGATTTCGCAGAGGCTGTATTCTCCGTCTTCAATGCCCAGCCAGTCGCAGTCCCATTCAATAGAAATCTGCGGACCATAGGTTAGCCCCAGGTTGCCGCCAAATGTCAGGTACTGGCTGGTGGCAATGTTTGAAATGCTGCCGTATATGCTCTGAAGCATGAAGCCAGTGGTCCCCAGTGGCACGTTCAAGTCGCCCACGCCGATGCCCATGCTGTCCAGATAGCCATTGACAATTCCGATGTCCCCGCTGAATGAGTATTGGATGCCAGGCAGCGTAACAGAGCCGCCCGCCGCCCAGGAATTTTCTCCCTTGTTTATCCTGAGATATACATCGCTGAAGCCAAACCTACCAATATTGAAATCGGGCACAATCAATTCGCCTACAATATCCCAAGATGTCTCCTTGTTGGCATGGGTGACGGAAAAGTAGTTGTCGCCAGAAAGATCAATGGTCAGCATTTTCGAGCCGTTCTTGTCGAAAGACCACTCCAGCTTGCCCTGCAGTTTGAGGGTGATGGATGGTTTCGTCCAGTTGACATCAAGCGTCGCCCCCATGTCGCTCAACTTGAATTTCATCATGCCGATTTCAAGTTCAGGGTCGCATGGCAGCATGGCGCTAATCTTCGTTACATGTTCTTTCTGCGCCTTCTTCAGCAGGTCCGCATAAGCCTGTGTCCCATGCTTGCCAATGATGGGCAGTTCTTCTGGCACCACGACAAGTTCCAGGTCGCATGTCAGTTCGCGGTGCTTTGAATCCTCCGCAGTGACAGTCACCTTGCCACTTTCCACGCTCTCGCCCTGGACGGTCAGCGTGGTGCCCTTCACCTGCACATCCTCCCAGCCAGCGTCCACATCAGCCTCGCCTTTGGCGGCACTCATGACAGGGGCAAGCGTGATCTCATAACTGTCATCCTCGCCGTTGGAGAGCCAAAGGACCGCCTCCGTCTCGCCGTGCAGAGATGGGTCATATAACATATAGCCCTGGTAGGCGCCCATATCAACACCCCACCCATTATCCCAGACTTCGCGCCATTTTCTCTTGTCACTCAACAACGAAAACTGTATATCATCGCGGGAGGTGGAGGGATACACAAATCTCAATTCACCACCGTCAAAGTCCTTTTCCGTGCCGCCAAAATCCACCACGACACTGTTCACGGACAATTCGTCCACGCTGCCAATATCCGCGACGAACCTGTACTTCCAGTTCCTCATGTCAAAGCGCCCATCCTGATTGTCGAAGGTGCCGTAGGTGACTACATCCCCAGTGATTGCTCCATTTTCATCATAGATGTAATCGAATATTTTGGTGGTGTAGTTGGCGTAGTAGTAGATGGTTCTAATTGTTCTGCCGTTTGCGTCTTTGATATCTTCACTATAGTTTTCTATGGCGTAGTCGTGGAGATTCAGCTTGACTGTGATGGTGACCTGCGGAGTAAATCCCTGAAATTGCACTCCTTCGCAGGTTATGTTGCCCTCCAGCACCGCTCCATTGTATGCTTTTAAGTGTCCTCCTTTTATACGCGCGTTGTTCAGTTCCCCGCCTGCATATACGATGACATCCCCGTCACGCACAAGCAGATTTCTTGCCTTTGCAACGCCATACGCATTTATGTACTGAGTGACATCTTCAAGCGCCCCCTCCAATCCAATATAGGCCCAGCCATTGACGCTTATGTTTCTGGCAATGCCGCCTAAACGCACTTGAAGCGAACCACCATTGACTTTGCAATCTTCAACCTGACCAATGTTATACCGCTGTTCAGGATTTGCAGCAATGGGCACATAATCTACATTCACATATTTACCAGTAAGTAGGCCATAGAAGAGATTATCGTAGGCACCTGCCACTGTAATGGAATACGCTGTGCATCCCCTTGCGACGGCATCGCCGTTAACTGAAAGCATGTCCGAAACCGTGCAATTAACGACGCTGCCTTGATAGTAGTGACAGCCCCCGTTTTCAATTGAATATTCATCACTTCCAGGAAGGGGACAGTGAACTATTGCATCAACACCTCCCACATTGCCCCTAACGAAAATAGTTCTTGCTGTACATCCGTCCGCAGAACCGCCTGCTACAGAGATGCTTCCTGCATGTATTCCAGACGCCGAACGATATATGTCGTAATTTAACTCATAATTTATATATGATGTTTCGTGATCATCCCAAACATAAGCATTCTCCAAGACATTCCAGCGTAAAAAATAATAATCGTATTCATAGAAAACAGTCGTTCCGTTGTCTTCTGCACTCAGATAAATGCTATCGATATAATCGGCACCAGGTGCGGCATGCGTCTTGTATGTGACAGTAGTCGTTACAACCCGCGACAAATACTCGGCATATCCCTGATATGGTATAGTTGAGGTAGGATACCAGTCATGTTCTTCCCAATATCGGTATTCCGTATATGTCCACCCATAACGTGCCAGTCCCCTGCCGCCGTGGTCCAGCATGCCGAAGATGTGCCCCGCCTCGTGGCGGATTACCGCCAATAACTGTTCGTCGCTGGCTGTGTCGTCCAGCAGAACAAAGGCATCACCCTTCCCTATACCTTCCGCCAGTCCAAGGAAACGCCCGTATGCGTCAAAGGCATTTGATTTGCCTATGTGTATGATGGAATCAGCCTTGCCGCCAAGCACAAAGCGCACATTGCGGCCAGCCTGGTTCAATTTATCCTCCAGACGTTCACGCCGCGCAGGCGCAATGCCGCTGTACTCAATCTGCACAGGAATATCCATGCCCAATTCAGCATTGCGATAATTATGCAATCCACCCTCAAAATCCAGTCCAACGAAGATAATGCGAGACGATTTCATTTGTAATAGCTCATGGAATATGTAAATACAAACACAACGACACAAAACAAGCATAAGATAACCATATAAATGGCTATTGCAATGGCAATTTGCGAAATTGGGCATAGCCCTGTTCTGCGTGCTTGTCCTGGCGGCCATTTGGCCGCGCGAATCAGCCGCGCATACTACCACTATTTTTTTGACATAGCAGTTTGCAAATGGATTATGGCAATTTACATTCCAGCAATTGTTTTCATAAAACATACCATTACCAACAAACAACAATAAGGAGTAACACGACAATGGCAGAAAAGTTGTACATCGGCTGGAGCGAGGCGGACATCACCCCCGTGACAGACAAGCTAATCCCACTGAATGGCCAATACTACGAGCGCCTCACACACGAAATCCAGAGCCGCCTTAAGACCGTGGCAGTCGCCTTCCAATCTGGCGACGAATATTTCCTGGAAGCCTCATACGACAACGTGGGCATAGACCAGGTTTTCCATCAGCACGTTTGCAATTTGGTGCACGAACTGGAGCCTGAAATCGCCCCGGAAAAAATCTTCTTCCACGCAATCCACACCCATTCAGGCCCCTCTGCGAAAATGCGCCCCGCAAATGGCGTGTATAAGCCGACAGAGCGCGACGACATCCTCTCCGCAGATGAATATGTGGCATTCGCCGCACCAATCATGGCACAGAATTTCGTGAACGCCTGGCACAACAAGCAGCCTGGCGGCATCATCCGCGGCTTCGGCAATGCCCGTATCGGACACTGCCGCAGGGCGGTTTACGCCAATGGCAAGGCCGAAATGTATGGTGACACCACCAGACAGGACTTCATCGGCCTGGAGGCTGGCGAAGACACAGGCGTGGAAATGCTGTTCACATGCGACATGAACGGCAAGCGCACTGGCATGCTGCTGAACGTGGCCTGCCCCTCACAGTGCATGGAATCCACATATAAGGTGTCCTCAGACTTCGCAGGCGCCACACGCGAACTGCTGAAGAAGGAATATGGCGAGGACTTCCATACCATCTACCAGATCTCTCCTGCGGGATGCCAGTCCCCAAGAGACCTGGTGCGCCACTACACCACAGAACCCGATTTCTGGCATGAAGATGGTCTGCCAGTGCTGGCTGGACGCCTGCTGGACGCTGTCAAAAACGCCCGTACATGGGAACCTGAATTCGCACCAGAATTAAAGCAAAGCATCGTCACAGTCACGCTGCCACGCCGCCGCGCCTCATACACGGATTACATGAACGCAAAGGCTGAACTGGCACGTCTGGAGGCAATCATGCCCGAGCAAGAGGCATTCAAGGCATTCTGCGACGAAACACACGCCAATGAAAAACTGGATGGACCAGGCCCATACGACAGCAAGCTGCACCACTTCGTGCTCATCAAGAACGAGCAGGCCGTCATCAGGCGCTACGAGCAGCAGGATGAAACACCAAACCTCTCATTCCAGATGAACGTAATCCGCCTGGGCGACATCGCGATTGCGGACAACCCATTCGAACTCTACCTGTACTACGGCCAGAACATCAAGGCCCGCAGCAAGGCGCAGCAGACCTTCCTAGTACAGCTGGCGGCTGGAGCCTCAATCCACGCAGGCTATCTGCCCAGCCCAGATGCCGAGAAGTTCGGCGGATACGGCGGCCTCATCATCAACGGCCAGTGCGACCAC
>JAFSTJ010000497.1 GCA_017450525.1 Victivallales bacterium
CAGTCCACAGTCCACATTTAACTGGTAATTTAGAACGATGCATGTTTGGGTTGGATTCATAATGTTCCTGTCGATGGGGCTTGAGTTGTGGCTTGCCTCTCTGGGAATATGTATGCCCTTGACGTTCCTGTGCGTTTTCTATTTTACCTTGGTTTATGGATGGAGGCGTACGGTACTCTACAGCAGCGCTTATTCAGTGCTGTTTGAACTGTCCCTGGGGAGGCATTTCCCATTTATGCTCTTTGTCGTTTTTCTTGTGATGGGCGGCGCGTCCATCTGGCGCCGATACGGAAATTTAAGGTCCTTTTACGCGCAGATTGTGCCAGGTTTCTGTGTGGGCGCAGTGGCAGCCTTGTCCAATTTGCTTTACATTGTGTATGTTTCAGTAATGCAGGCGGGGCGATTATGCAACTTCAGCCTGTCGCCATTGTTGATGCTTATGCTGTCAGGTGCCCTGCTGTTTCCCGTTTACAGTGTATTTCTTGATGTATTTGCCTATAGGTTGAACTACCGCAGATATCGCTTCGCATACAATCTTGATGAGGGGGAGCAGGATGGATAGCAAGCAGAAAAAGAACAAGGGAAAATGGTCGCACTGGCGTGTCATGCTTTGCGGCTTCCTGTGCGTGCTGCCTTTGCTGCTCTTGCTTTGCAGGCTATGGCAGGTTCAGGTGGTGCATGGCAATGAATACCTGGGCAATGTGAAGAGGCAGTCAACTCGTTTCATTGTAACGCCGCCTGTGCGCGGGCAGATATATTTCTCCGACGGGCAACTGCTGGCGGGCAATGTCAGCCATTATGACCTTACGCTGAACCCCTCCGAGATGCGCACCCGCGGCGGTTATGTCACCACTACTTCCTACATGCTCAAGGTAACTGGATTCATCAGCGACAACCTTGTGAAGCGTAGCAATGAACTTGACATTGAGAAACTTCGTGACCGCGCCAAGAAGAACATGGCGCAGCCAATGGTTATTTTCCGTGATTTGACGGAGGAGGAGATCGCCCGTTGCATAGAGTACACGCCTAAACTCAAGGCATTGGAAGTGACGCAGCGCATCGAGAGGGAATATCCATTCCCTGGCGTGGCAACCCATATCCTTGGTTATACTGGCTGGTATGACAGAAGCCTGCACTACACATCCGAGCATGGCCGGAAGAACACCTTCAACTCAAGAGAATTAAGGGGAAACTCTGGACTTGAACAGTATTATGACAATTTGCTGGCGGGCAGCACTGGCTTCAAGATTGTGCTGATGGATTCCATGGGATATGTCAGGGACCAGTTGCCAGGAGGAAATGCGCCCGTTGACGGCATGGACCTGGTTCTGACATTGGATGCAAAGGCACAGCAGGCTGCAGACACCGTGCTTGCAGGGCATACGGGCGCACTGGTGGCATTGAATGTGGATGACGGCGCAATCCTTGCCGCCGCATCCGCGCCTACGTACAATCTGGCGGAATTGGGAGGAGAAGAATTCCGTCGATTGCTGCGGGATACCGAGGGCAAGCCAATGTTCAACAGGGCATTTTCTGGAAAGTACATGCCAGGCTCCATTGTCAAACCACTTGTGGCATTGGCAGCGCTGGAGAAGGGCATCGCCACTGGCAGAACCGAATATGATTGCACTGGAGCATACACATTGGGACGCACACACATTGGATGCGCACGCCGCTACGGGCATGGCCCCCTGGATATGACACAGGCAATAGCTGTTTCATGTAATCCGTATTTCATAAACCTAGGTGTGAATCTGGGGCTTGAATCACTGGAGAGCATATACAGGGCGGCTGGTTTCGGTGAACCCGTGGACGGCGATTTCCAGGCTGGCGTAGCGGGAATGGTGCCATCGCATCAGGCCGCATTGAGGGCGTGGGGCCGAAAATGGCTTAAGATTGACACGGCATTTGCGTCAATAGGGCAGGGTGGCATAATGGTGACGCCGTTGCAGGCGGCAGTGTATGTTGCCGCGCTTGCAAACGGAGGTACTGTCTGGCATCCATACCTGGTCAAGGAGATTCGCCGCAAGGACGGGCAGCTGGTGCGTGCCGCCATGCCGCGCAAGCGCAATACGCTGCCAGTTTCACACGAACATCTGCGATTTGTTTGCAATGCCATGCTGTCGGCGGTGATTGATGAAGGAGCCTCCGCCTCCGTGATGAAGGATTTCCCCATTCCCGTGGCCGCCAAGACTGGCACTGCCGAGGTCGGAGAAGGCGCCAACAGACACAAGAACACCTGGTTCGTCTGCTTTGGACCCTTGCCAATGCCCACCTTTGCCGTGGCATGCATAATCGAGCGCGGCGAATCAGGTGGCA
>JAFSTJ010000040.1 GCA_017450525.1 Victivallales bacterium
GCTGAAATCTGTGAGATAACGGGAACCGCATCCCTTGACCAGATGACCAAAGCCCAGGCGTCGGCCTTCATCAAAGAATACCAGAAGAATTAGACGAGAATACCGATGGACTTATAGAATGCCCTCCAATGCTGGCTATTCAGACGAAAAAAGGGGGGCATGTTCAGAGACGGGATGAACCGTCTTGGAAACGGAAAATACGCAAGTCAGGAAGAATACCCAAAACAAGCACAAAAACTGAGAGCAAAGAGGTTATGTCTGAAGTATTTTACAGCAGTAATTGCCCTGTCAACTTATCGTAATTCAAGCATTATTACATCTTTTTCAGACGGCTACCAGTGGCACTGCTTCTTCGCTTCCTCGGTAGTGGCAAAGCAGTCTTTTGGAGGGCGACATGGTAAAGAGGGAGAATATCCGATATACGCATTTTCCCAGAAATCCGAAAATAGCGGCATTTCTGAAGGATTATGGATATGTTAAGGAGTACGGTGAAGGCGTGGATCGCATGTGCAAAGAACTGGAAGCCATTGGACTTCCAGACCCTGTGTTCAATAACAGCACATTCATCCTGAAAACGACAGTCATGAGCGCAACTTACCAAAACTTGCCGATTGAAACGGCAAAACTTGCCGATTCAGATGAGACGGAAAAAGCAGACTGCCCAAATAAGGCGCAAAAAATCTCATTTGAGGCATACAGCCAAGCATATCTGGATAAAGGCTACAATGCCTCGACAATTCTTAACTTAAAAACAATTTATGGCCAGATAGAGGCAAACCAGGTATTCGGCTCGGCTTATCTTAAAAAGATTCTTGAGTGCTCGGAACGCACAGCACGAAGTCTGCTGTCAAAGCTAAAAGAGATGAATGTCGTCGCGGTTGTCACTGGAAAGGGAAAAGGAATGTTTCGTTTCAAAAATGCAGCCGAAGAACCTTAGCTTGTTTTCCTAAAAAGAGACAATACCGAGTAAAAGAAGCTATTGGCAAAACGCTAGGAAAGTGCGAAACCACTGCCAACGCCGTCTGTGAACCACCATCGCCATGACCATGAACCTCTACGTCCACCCGCGAGTTGAGCAGAAGCGCAACTGCGTGGAACTCATCACACAGTAAAGGCGCATTACAGTCAATCAATGGGAATATACCCCCATTGATTGACTGTAATATAAATTGTCAAGCTAATGCCTGACTTCAAAACGCATTTCGTTTTTGAGGCGATTAATCTCAATGACTTATTCTTTGATTTCTGTGGCCTGTCCAAACATCTCTTTGATTCTTGCACAAGATGCTACCATTGCCTTTTCATATTCCTGACGGGACATTACAGAGGCAAAGGCAGGATACATTTTCTCTACATTGCAGATGTCTGGACGGGCATCATATATTTCACAGAGGTTGTTATCTGCAAGATAGCGGCACACGCCATCGCCACGGTCAAATGCCGCCAATTGCGGGACATTCTTTAGCAATCGGCAGCACAGACCACATTTGTCACAAGTAAAACTCATCAGGCTTTTAACAAGAAAGTATTCACACTATCGCCAATCCTTCGTGATTCATCTGTTAGCGCACCTTTTTCATCCAGTAGAGGAGTATCCAGCAATGCCTTAATTGCTTGAACAGTCGAAACCAATGCAGCTATAAACTCTTTTGCCTTTGCAGGATAATACCTATAGTCCACTCCAGACTCTTCAATTACCCCCTGCAATCTCCACAGCATCCGCCTCAGTAGTTCATTTAGTTTGTCAAGAAAACTGCTAAACAAATCAGAACGCTCCTTTATTCCATTGCAGGCCGTGACCATAACGTCTATCTGTTCTGCCGCTTCTCTTGCCTTTGCACGATTGGAACGGGCATTGTCGAGATTTGCACTTGCTTTTGCGCCCATGACAAAACCCAAAACAGCCAGTGCGGGGCCCGCTACAAGTCCACCAAGCACCATTGTGCCTCCAGCAATGCCCAAACCACCAGCGGCCAGTGAACCGCCACCGAAAAACGCGAGGGTGGCATTTGTCGCAGCCGCCCCGCTCAAACCTGCAATCGCAGTTCCTGTCGAAGCAGTCGCCAATGCACCGGCCGCACCGTAAGCGCCAAATGCAACGGCACCACCAGCAACGGCTCCTGCTGCTGTCCCGCCAACCATAGAACCAGCAAGAACAGTTATTTCTTTCAGTTGTGCAAAATTGGCTTTGTCAATCTTGAATTTAGCCAATTCGTCTAGTCCACTTGAGCTTTCCAGTTCGACATTTTTGATTTGTTCAAACTTGGTCACAAAGTCTGTCAAGGAATGCTGACAAATGTCTAGTTTCTTTTCGCCCAAAGTCTCAAGAGATGTTTTAGTGGTGTTTCTCGCTTCCTCTAATCTCTTTTTTGCTTTGTCGATTATGTCTTGGGCATCCTCGTTGATTTCATTGGCCTTGTTGTTGTCATGAATGGCTTTAGCACCTTTTCCGATTCCCAGTGCAGCGGCTCCGACCCCGATCAGAATTGGAATCAATGGTAATGGCATGTTAAGTCTCCTTGTTTTGGTGTTTAGAACTTCAATGGCTCATCTGAAACCATCATGGAATCAAATTGTGAAAAAGTTTCGTAAATGGGACGTTTGCCCATTTTTCGTGTTATTGAATTCGCGGAGGCGATATATCCGTCAATGTCACCAGTTTGAAGAGTGGTTTTCATCCTAGAAAACGTCTCGTCAAAGAAATCACGTGTGTCTTTTAAATATAATGAAATGTTCTTCTCCAGTTCAGCACGGTATTCTCGCAACATGGCAATGGCTTCTCTGACTTCGGCTTCAACTCGAATCCTCTCCTCTCTGGCAAACTTTGCTTCTTTCAGACTATCTGTCAGAACATGGTAGGAGGCTGAACTCAAAGCATAACCCAGCATACTACCAACCAGAGCACCAACAACAGGAATCGGTATGGCAAGCTGCCCGATGGCAGCATACAAGGCACTATTGACCATTCCATATCCTTTTTCGCCAAGCTGCTCTAGGCACTGCACTCCGTCAATGTCACCTTTAAAAAAGGATGTCAGGGTTTTTCCGACCTCCAGTGTTGATGTGGCTATATAACCAGGAAGATTAGTTTTCGCAAGAGAGCGAACAACCTCAGAGCCTGCGTTTTGCATCGTGCCCTTGATGACAGCTCCGCCAAAGGCTGTTGTATAGCTGACCGCCGCAGCACGAGTCGTGTCGCCGACAACTGCCAATGCAGCCTCCTCGCCGCTCTTCTCGCCTTTGCAGACATCGACCAGATTCCGTATCAATGACATTCCTCCGCCAATGGCCGCCCCAATCTTGGCCTGCTCCACGCCTGCACGATGTGCCACCCGACCTATGTCTTTGGCTGTTGACCATTTGGCATTGTTCCTTGCCTCAATGGCTTCTGCATTGGAGACTTTGCTCTTGACCAGGTTCTTTTTCAGTGTCCTGCATTTGTCCAACTGGGCCTGCTTGGCAGCGGCTGCCTCTGACTTCCCCGCCGCCTTCAGGTGTTTCACCTGACCCTCCAAGTCGGAGATTTTGTCGTCAAGAGCCTCTTGCATCCCATCGTAGTAATCGCTTGGAACCATCATCTTGACATCATTGTCAATGTACTTCTGATAGTCCTGTGAAAGCATCTTGTCCACAGCCGCCTTTGGAGTGCCTCCGACAAACTTCATCTGGTAGCTTGCGCCCGGAACTGGATTGCCTTGGGCATCCACCTCTGTCGTGATGTCAAAAAGCTGGTCATTGACATGGTGTTTCTGCCCATCAGGCCCGATGATGTCATCGGTTCTTGTCGTTGTCGGCTTCTTTCCTGCGATTGCCTCTTCGGCCCTGCGACGGGCAACTTCCTTTGTTTCGGCTGCAAAACCTGCCTGCTGCCTTGTATTGGTCTGGTAGTTGGGGGCTGTTTTCGGGTCTCCGCGACGATACTCTGATATTCTCTTCAAGCCCCGCTCATTACTTGTTCCCAATTCGTTGTCAACACCTGAATAACCAACAATGTGTTCCTTTACACCACTGCCATACCTGTCAACGACATCCGCGCTTGCACCAGCAAGGCCAGCATTTGTTGCCGTGTCTCGTCTTGCCCTTTCCTTGTCAGTTTTTTTTGTCAGCCGGCACAAAGAGGCTAAGCCATGATTCTTCACTTGATTCCGTATTAGCCATATACAACCTCTTGCCATCTTCATGCAACAAAAAAGCGTCTCAATCCGTGATTCACCGTGGTCTGCGACAACCAAAACGAGGCACGAAAAGAGACGCCCCAGAGGGGTGCTCCAACGTGTGCCTCGTTATGTTCAACAGAAGGTCGCAGTTTCGGTGAATCACCAAGCACAAACACCAGCGGCAAAAAACGCTGGCTATGTTAAAAGAAAAAAGACTCTATTTTGAATGAAAGATGCCTCCTGATTTAGGGTTACAGCCGCCGTTTTGAGGCGACAACAGAATAATATTATTGTAATATAACCATTGCCCCGTCGTTTGCAACAGCATTTGGGAAAAAAAGCAAAAGTGCCTGGGGCGGCGGGATACGTTGGTAACCTTGCGGAATCGGTGATTATTGGGTGAGTAACTTTCCTTCCTCCCAGGTGTCGATGCGGCCCTTTTGGGAGTCGAAATCCACACCAACCAGACGGATGGGCATGCCGCTTGCCTGGAACTTCTCGTAGTAGTGGCGGTCGAGAATCTGGCCGACGGCCTCGTCCGTCCCCTTGTCCAGCTTGAATTCGAAGATATAGACCGTCTTTGCCGTGCGGATGTAGGCATCGATGCGCCCTACGTTCGTACAGGACTCTGCCTTTATGAACAGTCCAAGCAGACGGAAGAATATGAAGAAGACCGTCTGGTAGTACTTCTCGTGCTTCAGGTGGATGCCGTATGGGATGTTGGCCAGAAATGACTGGAACAACGTCATAAAACCTTCCAAGTCATCACTGGCGATGGCTTTTTGGAAATCCTCTATGGTGTCTTCCCCTGTTCCCGGGGCGATGTTGCAGAAATGCTCCAGAAGACGGGTCATGAACGTGTCCTCGACCTCATAGTCGGGGAAGCCAAGGCGGTATTTCATCCTGCGCAGTCCAGGTACGAGCTCCTTTATTGTAAGATAGCCCGTCTGCCAGAGAAGTCCCGTGATGTCAAGGCGGTTCAGCTCGTAGGCGGCGAAGACGCTCTCGTCATACGTTCCGTTCAATGCAGCTTCAAGATTGTAGGATTGTCTGCCCATCTGCTCCAGCAGGAAGCTGGGCGTGCCCGTGCTGTCCCAGTAGTTGGAGAACTTGTA
>JAFSTJ010000498.1 GCA_017450525.1 Victivallales bacterium
TCCTATAAGCCTGGGAATTTGCGGATTTTAATAGACCAGATTCGAGACAATACGTTCAAAGAAGTGGACAGCATCGTGGAGTTGGAATACAAGAACTTGACCTTTGAAACAGGTGCCCTGTTCAAACGCTGGGTCGATGTCAATAAGTTTGACATGGCTGATTTGCCGAATATGGGGATGATTACGCAATGAAGCCAGATAAAAACACCTATGGCTTTGGCGTCAATCCACTAGAATGTAAAAACCATTTCTTTGTGGTGATTCCTCCAAAAGGCATCAATGCTCCCGTCAGTATCTTTGAACGTTTTGATTGGACAGAAAAAACTGTTGTTCCTGACGATGACGTGCCTGAATTGAATCTTGCTGATGAATACGCCATCGAAGGGAGATTATTCGCCAACGGGCAGAAAATCAGCCGGAAGGATATTTTGCGCTTGGAAATTTCACGTCACAAATGGCGTTTGATTTATCATGATTTGACGAGTGAGTTCAATGCCAGACTAAAAGAGAGAAAGTTATCAGTTGGAAAGTTTATAATCGGCGGAACGCCAGTGGAGAAAATGTTCGGCAAGGAAATGATGGTACTGCTGTGGGGGATAGAGGATTGTGACCCCAGCAACATTCCAACCGCCATCCGAAACTGGCGTGGGCTTATGCCAGAGGAGCGCTGGTGGCTTTACACGATGACCAATGCCTCCACTGGAAAAATCAAGGACAAGCGTGGCTGGCGGACTGCTCTGCGCTATGCCTTGTGTGAAAATCCAGTCAGAGAGGACAATCAGCTCCGTTTTGATGATATGTTCGATGATGACAAGGAACAGATATGACAACTTCATTCATAGAAAAACAATTTCCCGTTTCCAAAGTCAGCAAGGAAAGCTACAAGGAGCGAAAGGCCAATAATGGACAGACTTTGACGGGGCTAGGTAAATGGTGGGGGCGCAAGCCGCTGATTCTGGTTCGTGCCGCGCTCCTTGGTTGTCTGATGCCAGCGAGCGATGATTCCGTGAAGGACAACGCCATCTTCCAGAAGATCCTTTCGATGGATGCGGCTGGCTTGGAACAGAGGAAGGACAAAAGAATCCCAATCAGTAATATCTATGCCATATTGGAGGCACGTTGCGCATTGTGGGATTCCTATAAAGACTATTTTGTGGTTGGAGATGATGGAATTTCGTTTGGGGATGACATAACAACTGAGAAGAAGGCAGAGTTGGAATATCTTGCCTTTTCTCTGATGGGGTATGATGAAAAACAGGCATACTGCATGCGTCCAGAACATCTGAATAATTTGTCAGATGAGTCTTGGGCTGAAATCAATAATCATCTTGGAACGACTGCTTCTTCATTGCAGGAACTGGTGGAGCAATTGTCCTTTAGACGATTTGGACACAATGTGGTTGTTGGAGACTGCTTTAGCGGAGGTGGTTCTATTCCATTCGAGGCTGCCCGTATGGGTTGCGATTCATACGGTAGCGATCTGAATCCAGTCGCCGCTCTTCTTACTTGGGCGGATATCCATCTCTGCGGTGCCTCTGAAAGGGAATTGAGGGATATCAGAAAGTTCCAGCGGGAAGTCTATGAAGCTGTCGATAGAGAAATAGAAAAACTAGGCATCGAACGCAATGAAAAAGGCGATAGGGCTGTCTCGTATTTGTATTGCGTAGAGACACGTTGTCCTGAATGCGGGATAAAAGTTCCATTAGCACCATCGTGGGTGATTGGAAAGGGGACAAAGACAGTTGTACAATGGGTAGAAAGTGGTGATCATTACGATGTTATCGTTAAGATGGGAGCTTCAATTGCAGAAATGAAGGAGGCGGAAAAGGGGACAGTACCCCAAGATATGATATGCCCTCACTGTGGCAAATCGACGCCAATTTCCGTCCTGCGCCATGACACCGTATCAGAAGACGGCAATGTTGTCTATGGCTTAAGACTTTGGGGCAAGAATAAGTTTGAACCTGCGCCAGATGATGTGTTTCAAGAAAGACTGTATGCCGTGAAATATGAACACACGGAGATCGTAAAAGGCAAGGCAAAGACGACACGGTACTATCAGGCTCCCA
>JAFSTJ010000499.1 GCA_017450525.1 Victivallales bacterium
CCGGCAGGACATTGAAGTCCGGAAGGATTTGCAACTGCTTGGTATCCGGCAGGACATAATTGCTGAACTCATATGACGAGAGCCACTTGCAAAAAGCGACGGCCTGCGTGAAACTAGCGCTGGCGTTGGTGTTCGGATAGTTGGCGGAGATGAACGGCTCCCGTTGAAGGGCTCTGGCCGTCCGCACTTCGTCAAACAACGCGTCTGGAACGCAGTTCTCCGAGATGTAGAAGGCATTTGGAAGCGTACCGACGAGACGCATCTTCAGGCCGCTGCGTGTCGTGAAGGTGGTCGGCGGTGGCATCTTGAGAATAAGGCCTTGGATGTTGTCGTTGAGCTTCTTAAGTTGAAGCGTCATAAGACGTTGCGCACGGGCGAATTCGTCCATGTACTGACGGCATTCCATGAGCCGTTCAGACTCTTGGAGGGAGAGTTTCGTGTCGAGCAAAGCCGCGCGGATTTCCTCCGCAAGATCCGCCTGACGATGGTTCGCGTTTTGGATTTCCTTCTGCAATTTGATCATGCGTTTTTGCAGGCGGAGATATTCCGTGATGCGCAGTTCGACATTCTGGATGGCGGAGATGCTTTTGAATTTGGCGGCGATTTCGCCTGCTTCCCGTGCGCGATGGTTCTTTTTGTCCAGTTCCACGAGCGTAAGTTCGCGCAACCGTTTCTGTGATGTGGCGGCTTGTTCCTCCTGTTTGGCGGGCTGCGGCGGCGCTTCGACTTCCTGCGCGTGCAGAAGAAGCAGGGAGGTAATGGCTAGTATGGCGAGAATGGTTTTCTGCATGGATGTCCTCCGATTGGATGGCAGATGGCTATTGACACTACCTTAAACTATAGAGTAATAATGTCCATTTTCAATCTTCGACAGCCCAAACTCCGCAAAGTTTTCTCGTGTAAGTTGAAAAAACGTCAAAATGAACCATATTATAGATATGATATCGGTCCGGTAGCTCATCAGGATAGAGCAACTGCCTTCTAAGCAGTAGGTAGCGAGTTCGAGTCTCGCCCGGACTACCAGTTAAACCCTGTAATTCCAACGAGTTACAGGGTTTTCTCTTTTTCGGTGTCCTTTTCTTGAACTTTCCCAACGTATAAGTATAAATCCAAACTGTGAAAATGGACAAAGTACAACCAATTTACCTCTGATATGGGGAGAACCTTTCGCAAATGTCAAGAATGGTTGCCAGCCTTTCCTCCGAGACGGAATCGCCATAGAAAAGATAAATGTGTCGGCGCAATGACGTATTATCCCACTTTTTAATGCAAGCTCTCCAATTCCAATAGTTTTTGCCTTCCTTTCCCCAAGGGAAGTCAAATACCATTTTAAGTTTTTCCAAGGATGGAGGCATTTCCTCCGGCAAGATGCCTTGGTGGGAATGAGCTTGTAAGCTTTTGAGCTCAGCCCAAGCGTCCTGTGCATGATAGTCATGTGTCCACCCCATCACGACCAAGACCTCCTCCGGGTGCGGAACAAGTGGAAGATCATCGATGAAAATCTTCCGCATATCACGATGCATCATCGAGAATACATAAACAGAAGAAAGACCTAGTCCGAGTCCGTTATTGAATTTCAGCGCGGTTACTGGACTGTTCACGCCAGGAAGTTTGCCCAATTCATCCAGCAAGGGGGCAAACTCCCTCTCAACGTAAGTGTGCATATATCCGTGATCCTGATTTTCGTCCCAAGGCAATGTGTCCAATGGAGAGCCTGCCTGAACTTCCTCGGCAGGCAACTTCAGATTTTCCGTCAATTCCGGTTTGTATTTCGCGGAAGCGTAGATGAGTTTTTGGAGCATATCACGATTTTCGTCTCGAACACATTGCCTTCCAAACCACTTATATTCGTCCTTTGCGTACTCTATGTACATTTCGCAGGTCGGCAAAGTGAGCCATGCCTCCCAGAAACCACGCTGCGTTGGCATCCCCTGCGGACGCCTTGACGGCAGTCGTTTGCCGAGCGGTGTGAGCACGATACGGCATTTTTCAGGAACCTCCAGATATTCACGCTTGGAATTCCACTCTGTCGCCGAGACACGCCTGTGGTAGGGGATGCTCTTGCGGAATAGCACCTCCTTTTGATTGTCCGGTAAATTGCGTATGAATGGGATGTCTATGACCAGCACTGGCCCCTCAACTCCTGGATAGGTATCGGAGTACCGAAACGAGCTTGTGGGGGAGAAGTGTGGCGAATATGGAACTATGTGGGTTTGCGCAATGGCGTCCATGAATGGCTGGAACATTGGAGAAATGCTCTCCGATGGAGGCAAGTGGATGGATTCCCTGTAGGTCTGGGCGCCGTGCTTGCGCATTGCCGTTATCAGCCTCTCCTTCTCCGCACCGTCCATTGCCATGTTTGCCATCACGACATCAAGAGGATTCCAATTTGAAGACGAAAAATGAAGCTCACCTCTCGTATTTTCCCAGTCGTTGGGAGAAAAACCGTTCTCCAACAGCAGAACCAGAACCTCAACAAGCAACTTGTCATTGGGCGATGCGTGATCTTTATCCATCAAGTATTTCAAAATCCAACAGGAAAAGCAACCTTTCAGCTGCTCATTTCGATAATTCACCGCGTTGGATCCCGTGCGTAGTTCGTCCTCTGTAGGTCGTTGGAGCTCTTTCGGACAACCATTCCTGAACACCCTTTGCAATATTCTGTAGGTGTAGTCGTCCAGATTTGCCTCAACCTGAAGCAATTCGATCGGGACCTTTGCGCCATAGTTGAGCAGCAATTCAAATGCCTCTTCGTTATGATTCAAGTACGCCTGATACAGCAATGGCTGATTTTTCAGGAACCAGGGAGAAATGATGTTCGGCGATACGCCTTTCTTCAATTTCTCTTCCAATCCTTTCAAGTCATTTGAAGCAAGATATTTGTCCAATGGTGGATTGATGCAATAAGCAGCATATATTCCAAGGTCAACTGGCAGGAGAACGGTGTCCAACACAACTTCCAATGGAAAATCCACGACAAAGAATGCAATTGGCAAAACCGTGTTGAACGTGTTCGAGGAGCGATGACCGTGAGAAGCTATCTCCATTAAGCTCATACTGACTGGAAGACCAATGAGGCTCCTTGTACCAAAATAAAACCGATATGGCGGTGGAAAGTTCCTATGTTTTTCAACTAGAAGAGCGTTAACGCGCACGCACCCCGTCTCGCAGAGACATAGAAGCAATATACAAAAAAGACTGAATAATTTTCTCATACAATAAGTCCTGTGACCTTCATTCACTCTTGATTTCCAGTCGTTTGAGTTTCTCAATGCCTGACATGAAAACCTTTGTTAGATTGCTACTATAGCCTTCTTGCGGTTGTTTGTCCAACGTTACCCGACAAATAATCTAAAAAGTTCCGATGATACTGAGGTGTTCGACACTTGGCTTGCCTATTCCGTGATTACAACATAAACGAATTGCTATTGTCTAGATGACAGACTTTTCAAGATGGAATATTAGCAAAAAAGACATTGTGCCTTTATAGTATTTCTTTTTATGGAACCTCATATGAGATAATGTACTGAGCCGTTGCAAGTCAAGCAAGAAGGAATGAACAAATGCAAGGTCAATGTCCAAAATGCAAAGGTATTTTGGAAATACATCAAGAATGGATAGGACGGCTAATACAATGTCCACATTGTGGAGAACAATTTGTTATTCAAGGAGCAGTCGTGCAAGAGGCAGCACCTGCTGTTCCAAATGCCCAATGTATTGGGCAGCCTGTCAATTCTCATAATGCAAAAGACGGAGACATTTCCTCTATAGGAGCATTCGGTTGCTATTTGAAGGTGCTAAAGCACTATGTTGGTTTTACTGGACGTGCATCCCGAAAAGAATATTGGTATTTTGTTCTTTTCAATTTCATTATCTCATTTTGTGCTGGATTCATCAGCGGTTTATTAGGCTTGGAATATCTGCTTGGAATTATATATATTCTACTTACAATACTTCCCTGGTTAGCTGTTTGTGTAAGACGGTTGCATGATATCAACTACTCGGTGTGGCATTTTCTGATTGTCTTTATTCCGATAGTCGGCATTTTATTGCTTATTAGGTGTCTTGTCAAAAGAGGAACAATTGGTCCGAATAAATATGGTCATGATCCATACGGCGCGGTTCAGCCCATACCGACTGTTCCGCCAATGGGGTAGGCCATTTCATTATTCATAGTTTTTCATAGC
>JAFSTJ010000500.1 GCA_017450525.1 Victivallales bacterium
GGATCGCCCTGTCTATGTAGGCGCAAATCCCTACACTGGCTCATATCGCCGCAACGGGGAAGGTGACTAACATTGCGACGAGGAAGCCGTCGAGGCCATGATCCGCGACAAATGCAGAGAGACGGCTGACCACCGTGTCGTAGATACCATGACCATTGCCGACCTGAACCAGGACACGCTGCGCCGCTATCGCAATCTCTTCCGCCAATGCCGCCCTGATGACTTGACGGCCAACGCAGATGATGAGGAATTTCTTTGCCGCCACGGCGCGGCGAAGCGGGACGAGGCCGGCGTGGTTCGTCCCCTGCTTGCCTCGGTCCTGATGTTCGGTGACTTTCACTCCATCCAGGAGCAATGCCCCCACTATTTCGTGGATTATCGTGAAAAACTGGATGACAACCCCCGCTACAGCGACAGAATATGTCCATTCACCGTGGGCTTCAGCGGGAATCTCTTTGATTTCTACTTCCGCGTGGTGAGCCGTCTGGTCGCGGATGTCAAGACGCCGTTCAAACTGGATAAGCGACTTCTCCGCGTGGATGACACGCCTGTGCACAAGGCTCTGCGGGAATGCCTCGCCAACACCCTGATTCACGCTGACCATACGGGGCGACGCGGCATCGTCATAGAAAAGACATTCAGGCACATCACCTTCGCAAATCCTGGCGCACTCCGCCTCCCCAAGGACATCGCCATCGCGGGCGGTACCAGCGATGCCCGAAATGATGTCATCTTCACGCTTTTCGCCCTGGTCGAAATCGGCGAGAAGCTGGGCACTGGCCTTTGCCAGCTATTCGCCCTTTGGAAGGAGCATGGCTGGCCTGAACCTGAACTCCAGGAGCAATTTGACCCAGAACGCACCCTCCTTGTCCTTGACTACAATGACGCTGAAGACGCGACACAAGCGTCAAATGCCCCAGACAATGGCATCAATACTCCCCAGAAAACTGGCATAGAAAACAATGACACTTGCGATGAAAACGGGGGTATTTGCGATGAAAACAATGACATTTGCGATGAAAACAGCAACAATTGCGATGCAAACGGGCATTTAATACCTATCGCAAGGCAAGAGGAAATGCTATTGTCCTTAATCAGCCAGAATCCCAAAATCACACAAAAGGCACTCAGTGAAGCCAGTGGTTTAAGTGCCCGCACTGTGTTTAGTCGCCTCAACAACTTACAAAAGTCAAATCGTATTCGGCGTGTTGGGCCAGACAAAGGCGGACACTGGGAAGTGCTAAATTCCTGACAAGGGCAGTTCCTTCCAGGCGTCGATGCGGCCCTTGGAGGAATTGAAGTTCACGCCGATCAAGTGGATTGGCAGGTCGCCGCCCTGGAATTTCTCGTAGTAGCGCCTGTCGATGATCTGGGAGACAGCCTTCCTTGCGGTCTTGTTCAGCTTGAACTCGAATATGTAGATTGCCTTCGCCGTGCGGATGTAGGCGTCTATGCGGCCCTCGTTGGTGCAGGACTCCGCCTCTATCCGCGTCCCGATCAGGAAGAACACCAGGAAGAATATGGTCTGGTAGTACTTCTCGTGCTTGAGGTGCAGGCCGTAGTCGATGTTGGCCATGACGGATTGCAACAGCGTCATGAACCGGTCCACGCCGCCTGCCAGGATGGCGTCCTGGAACTTGTCCACCATGGGGGCACCCGTGCCTTGCGCAAGATTGCCATAGAGTTCCAAAAGGCGAGTGCAGAACGTGTCCCGCACCTCCTTGTCGGGGAAGCCCAGCCGGTATCTCATGCCCGCCTCGCCTCGGCGTACGTCCTTTATGGTCAAATATCCCGTCTGCCAAAGCATGCCCGTTATGTCCTGCCTGTCCAGCTCGTATGCGGAAAATATGCTCTCGCTGTACCACTCGTTAAGCGCCGCTTCGTGGTCGTAGGACTGCTGCTCCATCAGCTTCAGCAGGAAGATGGGCGTGCCAGTGCTGTCCCAGTAATTGGAAAACCTGAAATGTTTTTTAAAGAACATGGTCAGTGAGACAGGATTGCAGACATGAATGTCAGCCTCGGAAAATCTATAGCCGTCATACCAGTCCAGTATCTTTGTCATCAGTTCCTCTTCGGATACCCCGTTTGCCTTTGCGGCGTCGGGAATCCTGTCAGCGAAGTACTTCCGCACTTCCGCCTCCGTAAAGCCCAGCATCCCCCCGTAATCGGCATCCAGCGTTATGTCCGTCAAGTTGTTCAGGTCGGAAAACAACGAGACATGGCTGAATTTGCTGACGCCCGTGATGAACGTGAGACGTAGGCATTTTTCAGCCTTCTTGATGTTGCTGTAGAAGCCCTTCAGCACCTGGCGAATCTCCTTGATGCTTGGATTATCGATGTTGTTCAGTATGGGCTTGTCATATTCGTCAATGAGAATCACGGGTGCCCCTTGTTTCGCTACGTCATAGATGAGGTTCTCAAAGCAGTTTGTCAGCAGTTCGCCGCGAAGAGTCAGGTTGAATGAGGAAGCGATGTTTTCAAGAAGGTTAATCAGATATTTTGAGAGGTTTTCAGGTGTCTCAATGTCGCAATTAGCAAAGTCAAGGTGTATGACAGGATGCACCTTCCAGTCGTAGGGCTTGTCATATATGGCCAGGCCTTCAAACAACTCCCTCTTGCCCTGGAAGATGGCCTTCAGCGTCGATATGAGAAGGGACTTGCCAAAGCGGCGCGGGCGCGACAGAAAATAGGATTCGCCTGGAGGGTCAATCAGTTTCCAGATTATGTCTGTCTTGTCTATGTACTGATAGCCGCAACTGCGCAGTTTCTCAAAATCAAATATGCTGGTTGTCAGATTCTTCATGATATCCGCCTATGTTTCTCGTGCATTTTCAGCATTTCGCTCTGTAATTTAGCATTGTGCGCAAGTTTTTTTTCCTCACAATTCAATTTTTCATCCACAGATTACACAGATTTTCGCAGAATAATTCTCTACACCTCTGCGTCTCTGCGTCTCCGCGCCTCTGCGTTAAATATCTCTCCGCCTCTGCGTTATTCGCTCCAGGTTGTGCAGATGCGGACAGTTTCCATGGCGTCCCTTGCGTACTTGTCGGCGTGGATGCTGTCCGCATATTCCTGTGTGAGGACAGCGCCGCCCACGATTATCTTGCACCAAGGAGCGTTCTTGTGAACCAGGGCGATGGTCTCCTCCATTGCGCCCACGGTGGTCGTCATAAGTGCGGAGAGGCCCGCTATAGGCGCATGAAGCTCCAGCACCTTGTCCAGAATAGCCTGTGGCGGAACGTCTTTGCCCAAGTCGATAACCTGGAAGCCGTAGTTCTCCAGCAGAAGATGCACGATGTTCTTGCCGATATCGTGGATGTCGCCCTTCACCGTCGCCAGCACCACCTGGCATCTTGGCTTGGCGCTGTCGGCGGAAATGTTGGCCTTCTCCTTGATTTTGCCAAAGGAGGCGCTGGCGGCTTCCGCGCTCATAAGAAGTTGTGGCAGATACACGCTCTTCTTCTCAAAACCGCGCCCCACAATGTCCAGCGCAGGGATTATGTCTTCCTGCACGATGGCCATGGGGTCCACGCTTTGCAGAAGCGTGGCCGTTATGGAGGCCGCCTCCTTGACCAGTCCCTTCACAATGGCGTGTTGCAACTGTGATTTGCCTTCCTCCTGCGTCACTGGCGCGGCCTCTGGCTTCTGCGCGGCCGCCGTCGCTGGCGCATAATTGGCGGCAAACGCCATGTAGTCGCCGCAGTTGGCGTCCAGCCCACGCAATGCCCGATATGTGAAGTACGCCTTCATCATCTCGTCGGAGAAGGGATTCATGATCGCGGCAGACAGCCCCTTGCTCAACGCCATTGTAAAGAAAGTCCCGTTGACGAGGTCCCTGTTGGGCAAGCCAAATGACACATTGGACACGCCCAGCGATGTATGACAACCCATCTCGCCCGCAATGACGGCGATTGCTCCCAAGGTGGCGTTGGCGGCATTCTGGTCCGCGCTGATGGTCATGGCGAGGGTATCGAAAATCAGGTCCTTTTTGTCAAGGCCATATTGCCTGGCGGTATCCAGTATCTTCCTGGCGATTTCAACGCGACCCTGCGCCGTTTCAGGTATGCCATTCTCATCCAAGGTAAGAGCCACCACCAGACCGCCATACTTCTTCACCAATGGGAAGATGGCCTTCATGCTCTCTTCCTTGCCATTGACGGAATTGATCATCGCCTTGCCATTGTAATAGCGCAGCGCCTTCTCCATGGCTTCGGGCGAGGCAGTATCAATCTGCAAAGGCAAATCAATCACCGCCTGCAATTCCCTGACAGAATTCAGCAGCATTTCCGTCTCATTGATTTCTGGCAGTCCCACATTAACATCCAGGACATGCACACCCTTTTCCTGTTGTTTGAGCCCCTCACCCAGAATGAAGCCCATGTCATTCTCGCGCAAGGCCTGCTTCAGGCGCTTCTTGCCAGTGGGATTGATGCGCTCACCGATCAACACAGGCGAATCGCCAAACACAACCGCCTTCGTGTATGAGGACACCATTGTGTAATCATGACGCACCACTGGCACTGGCTCCTTGCCACGCATACGGGACACCACTTGCGATATGTATTCTGGCGTCGTGCCGCAGCAGCCTCCCGCCACGCGCACGCCCTCCTGCATCATGGCAGCCACATCTTCGCCGAATTCCTGTGGTCCAACATTGAACACAGTCTTCCCATTTACGGAACTTGGCATGCCAGCATTGGGCTTGAACAGAACTGGCACATCCGCATATTTCAGGTATTCACGCACCACTGGCATTAGTGCCTTGGGTCCAAGGGAGCAGTTCACGCCCAGAGCATCCACACCCATGCCTTGCAACATTGCCACCATTGCGGCAGGACAAGCGCCAGTCATCAGTTTGCCATCTTCGCTGTAGGCATTGGATACAAACACGGGCAAATCGCAGTTTTCCTTGACGGCTAGCAGCGCGGCCTTGGTCTCGTAGCAGTCGTTCATGGTCTCCAGCAGCACCAGGTCCGCCCCGTTCTTCACACCGATGCGCACGGTGTTGGCAAATACGGAAACAGCCTCCTCGAAATCAAAGTCGCCGAATGGCTTGAGCAATTTGCCCAGCGGGCCTATGTCCAACGCGATGTATTTCGCCTGACTTGCCTTGGCGGTGTCGCGAGCGGTGCGCGCATTCTCGAATGCCGCCGCGATGATGCGCTCCAACTCGTCCTGCTGGAATTTCAGGGAGTTGGCGCCAAATGTATTGGAGCCGACCAGATTGCTGCCAGCCTCAAAATACGCACGGTGTATGGCCTGTATCTCCTCTGGATGGGAGATGTTCCAGCGCTCTGGATATTCGCCAGGCTGAAGCCCCCTGCCCTGCAGGATTGTGCCTGTTCCACCATCCAGAAACACATTGTTGTTTGCCAAATATTCCCTGATGTTCATTGTCTTGTTTGTTGTTTATGTGGGCGCGTTTCTGTGGGCGCCCACATTAGTTTATGCCTGCCAGAGCGGTCACAGACTTTGTCGGTGTCATAAGCAGGCTGTTTGTAAGCGACAGGCCGATTTTCCTGCTGCAATCCAGCACAGCAAAGATATCCGACTGCAATTCCAATGGCAAATCACCATAGCCTGGGCTGAAGCGGGGCCGCAATGGTCCTTCCTGGCTGGCAATTTCGTCGCAGAACATGTCACAGAGCGCCTCAATGCGCTCCGCGCCAATTGCCTGGCAGAACAGCGCCTTAACTGGCGAGATGCGGCCATATTTGGCAACCAGCCTGTCAGGCGCAATTCCAACCGTTGCGGCGAAAAGCAGTATTTTCTCGCAACCAGACAGATTTGCGGCCAGGGACTTTGACTTTACCTTTACGAAGCCAAGGTCCAATTCCTCGCATTTCGACGGCGAGGACGCCGTCGCTACTACCACAGGGAAGAAGCGCCAGCACACCTTGTATGAAAGGAGTGGCAGCAATTCCGCAATGCAATCATCAAACAGCGAAGCCTGTTCGGGAGGCAATTCCCTGGCTCCTGCGTAGCGCAGAGCCTCCCGCCTGTCCAATGGCGGTTCGGGAAAACTCTCTATGTGCAGGATGCCGTCACTCATTCTACAGGCTCTTTCCCAGGATTGAGGAAAGATTGTCCATTATCTTGGCAGCCACATCTGGCTTGTTCATGCTATAGACGTGCACATTCTTTCTGCCGTTTGCGTACAAATCGATAATCTGATCCGTGGCATAGACAATGCCCGCCTGCTTCATGGTGTCTGGATTGTCGCCAAAGCGGTCCACCAGGCTCTTGAAACGATGGGGCATGAAAGAGCCAGACAGTTTTATGGCCCGCTCCACCTGCTTTGCGTTGGTGATTGGCATGATGCCAGGCACGACTGGAACGGTTATGCCCGCCTCACGTATCTTGTAGAGGAAACTGTAGAAAAGATTGTTGTCAAACACCATCTGCGTGGTAAGGAAATCACAGCCAGCGTCCACCTTTTCCTTCAGGTACTTGATGTCCTCCACCTGGTTTGCGCTTTCGGGATGCACCTCAGGATAGCAGGCGCCGCCGATGCAGAAATCCGCCTCCGCCTTCAGCTGGCGCACCAATTCCACCGCATGATGATATGCCCAGGTGCTGCGGTCGCCAGAGGCGGCCTGTTCTGGCGTCAAATCGCCGCGCAGCGCCATGACATTCTCAATGCCCGCCGCCTTCATGTCCGCAATGCGCTGCCGTACAGTCTCCTTTGTGGAGGAAACGCAGGTCAGATGGGCCAGGCTTGGCACGCCCAGGCTCTCCTTGATGTTGCGGGCAATCTGCAATGTGTATTGGCTAGTGCCGCCGCCAGCGCCGTAGGTCACGCTCACGAATGCGGGATGCAGAGCAGCAATTTCCTCAGTCGCCTTCTTCACGCTTTCGTATGAGGTACTTGTCTTTGGGGGAAACACCTCAAACGAAAGGGAGAATCTATTCTGGTTCAATATCTGTGTCAGTTTCATTTCGTCACCTGTGCGTTGAGATGTGTTTGCAGCCATTCCAGGAAACCTGGCTCCGAGGGCACTTTTACCCAGGAATCATGGTATGTATCGGGATAAATAGTCATTTTTGGAGTGCCGCCAGCCTTCCGCAATGCGTCAATCATATCGGTTGTGCGGCATACTGGCACCAGATTGTCCAGTTCGCCATGGAATGCCCAGATCGGCAACTTTGTCAGCCTGTATGCCTGCGCCACATCGCCGCCGCCACAGATGGGCACGGCGCAGGCGAAGCGTTCGGGAAAACGCTGTATGGCATCCCAGGTGCCATAGCCGCCCATGGAAATGCCCATTATGCAGACGCGCTCACAGTCAATCGGCAAAGTGGCAAGCAATTCATCCAGCAAAGCCATCGCCATTGAAAGGGGGCGTGACATGTTTTCAGGCATTGCGTGGCTCTTAAGGCTCCATGGCGTGTCCACCCACTGCTTTAGAAGCGGGCATTGTGGCGCTGCGATAAAGGCGTTTATGCGTTCCGCCTCTGCCAGCCTGGCAAAGTCAGGCAATACATGCACCAGTTGTGCCGTATTGTCCTCGCCACGCTCGCCTGCTCCATGCAGGAACATAATCAGCGGATATTTTTTGCCAGGTTCGCAATTCCTAGGCGACAGCAGCCTATAGCCAATTGATGACCAGACGGACTGGCTACATCCAGCGGAGCAGAACATCTTTGGCTTGAAGGCATTCAGCGCCGCCTCCTTCAAAGTGACGCCATCCTTGCCAGCCGTCAATTCCACAAATGCGCCCACCTTTATGCTCATGGTGCGCCTTCCATGACCGAATGGCAGTCCAGAAATGACGGGTCCTTTTACAAATCTTGCATATTCAGCAAATATTGCTGGCAGATACTGCAGATTTTCACAATCAGTAAAGTCGCCGAAAACCAGGCCTTTCAATGACTTGAGTATGCCAGCGGACTTGAGTTGCGCCAGCATCCTGTCCACCCTATATGCATCCTCCGAAATATCCTCCACTGCAAGAATCGTATTCTTCAACTGTGGCAGATGTGGCGTGCCCAGCAGGGAAATTAGCATGGAGAAATTGCATGGCACAATTGGCGCGGAGGAAACATGGCCTTCCTGAATCACTTGCAATTGCGCATCTGGCAGAATTGGGCATGGATTGCCTTCAATACAGGCCTTCAAGGAGGCAATAGTGTCATTGATGTTGCGCTCGTCTTCTTCGCTGGCAGGTTCCTTGCCAAACTGACTGAGCAACATTGGACCATGTATGTGGTTGCAGCAGCCATGCCCGAATGCAGCCAGGTGCAATGCACTTACATCACTATAGCCGACTATGGGCAGGTTGCGGCGACGCATGGCCTCCCAGTCAATGCTGTCCAAAATGCGCGTGACACCAAAGCCGCCACGCAGGGCCACCATCATTTCCACATCTGGATTTGCCAGCAGTTCGTTGAAGCAGCGCAAGCGCTCCGCATCAGTACCGTCCAGATAACGCAAATGCTTTGCTGGGCGCGGCATAATTGCGTTTACGCCCCAGTCGCGCAGGCGCTTTCCAGCAACGGCAAGGCGTTCCTCATCGCACACGCCACTGAGCGAGAAGAAGCCAATATTGCTATAATGGAAAGGATTGCCTGTCATGGTAATAGGGAAGTGTCTGTTTACGCATTTATGTGAGCGCCGAGGCGGCGCTCATTTAGGTTGCCTTAGCGAGAACGAGCCGCTTGGCGGAAATGCGCCTTATGTGAGCGCCGAAGCGGCGCTCACTCAGGTTGCCTTAGCGAGAACGAGGCAACCTAAATAAGCGCCGCTTCGGTGCTACAATAATTCGGCAGTCTCTGTTATCGTATTATTCTGCGCTTTCGGCGTTGCCGTGGCTACGCAGGTAACTGTCAATATTAACTAGAAGCAACTGGCAAGCTTCCTTGTCCCAGCCAGTGACGCCACCGACCTTAAGTGTGATTTTGACGCTCTTGTCCTTGTTCTCAAGAAGGGCAATCCTGAGCGGGATGTTGTTCACGTCCTTGTACAGGTATTCGCAGGAATTGGCTGTGTTTCTGCGTTCTATGATACGCAGTTTAGCAGTGCTGCAGGTTTCCCTGACGGCCTTGTCAACCGCTATGATTGAACTTGCGAACACGGCGCTATACGTCCCCATGAAATACTTTTCCCTGCTGACATTTCCCTGCTGGGGAGCGCTGTTGGTTGCGCAACTCACCAAAAGAACCGCGGCTACAAGCAAAGAAGCAAATGCACATTTTTTCATGATTTTTTCATCTCCCAAAGTAAAGTTTCCCTACAAAGTCGAAAATTGTCGATAATATGATACAAAGTCCCTGAAAGCCAAATGGAATATTGAAAATTAAGTTTATATTACCGCCAGATTTTTCATATTGCTTTTACGGAGTGCATTGAAACATGGAAAACGAAGCGAAAAAAAAACGCATCTACTGTGACTATCTGATTATAGGCTCGGGCCTGGCTGGCTTGACAGCGGCGCTGGAGGCCGCAAAATACGGCAAGGTCATCGTGGTCACAAAGGCGTCTGAAGACCAATGCAACACCAGGCACGCACAGGGCGGCATCGCCTGTGTCGTGGACCAGGATGACACGTTCGAGGCTCATATCGCAGACACGCTAGTGGCGGGGGCAGGCCTCTGCCATCCAGATGTGGTAAGGGACATTGTGAAGGCAGGCCCAGCACGCGTCCGCGACCTGGAAAAATATGGACTGCGCTTCACGCGCAGAGGCGAAGTCAGGGAAACACACTCCAAGGCAGAGGCGGAAGAATTCGACCTGGGGCGCGAAGGCGGCCACAGCGCCCGCCGTGTGTTGCATGCTGGAGACATAACTGGCCGCGAAGTCAGCAATGTGCTTCTTGCCCGCTGCCACGAAAATCCGAACATACAGTTGCTGGAATACCATCTGGCAGTTGACCTTATCACATATCGCCATGTTGAATACGAGGGCGAAAACCGCTGCTACGGCGCATACGTGATGGATGTGAAAAGCCAGGAAATCAAGACCTTCCTCAGCAAATACACGCTGCTTGCTACTGGCGGCGCGGGCAAGGTATATCTATGCACCTGCAATCCAGACGTGGCATGCGGCGATGGCGTGGCAATGGCATACCGCGCCAGCGCGGAAATCGCAAATATGGAATTCTACCAGTTCCACCCCACCATCCTCTACCATCCGCATGCCAAGTCCTTCCTCGTCAGCGAGGCGGTGCGCGGCGAAGGCGCCGTGCTGAAAATACGCAAAAACGGCGAATACGTGGAGTTCATGCAGAACTACCACCCGCTCAAGAGCCTGGCCCCCAGGGACATCGTCGCAAGGGCCATCGACAATGAACTCAAGCGTACAGGCCAGGAATGTGCGTGGCTGGACATACGACACAAGTCCGAGGAATTCCTCCGCAAACGCTTCCCCAACATCTTCAACGAATGCCTGAAATATGGCATCAACATGGCGACCGACTTGATTCCAGTGGTGCCAGCGGCACACTATTGCTGCGGCGGTGTGCGAACCGATGTGAACGGCGTCAGCACAGTTACTGGTCTCTATGCCATCGGCGAAGTTGGATGCACCGGCCTCCACGGCGCGAACCGCCTGGCCTCCAACAGCCTGCTCGAAGCAATGGTGGTGGGATACAACGCAGTGCGCCACACGGTGGAACATCCACTGCCGCCAATGGACATCGCATTGGACAAGGTGCCAGACTGGCAGCAGGGCAACGCAGTCAATTCCGATGAAATGGTGGTAATCACCCACAACTGGGACGAGATACGCCGCTTCATGTGGGACTACGTGGGCATCGTCCGCACCCACAAGCGTCTGGAGCGCGCCAAGAACCGCATACGCATGTTGCGCCAGGAAATCGAGAAATACTATTGGAACTTCCTGCTGACGCCTGATTTGATTGAACTGCGCAACCTGGCCTCCGTGGCAGAAATGATCATCGACTGCGCCATGGCGCGTCACGAGAGCAGAGGCCTCAACTACAATCTGGACTATCCGCCCAGCAGCACGGAAAACGAGCCACCCAAGGACACCATCATAAGAAAGCCACTCAAGCCAATGGTGTGGTTTGAAACAGTTGACACAAATCTATAAGGCAGGGACACAATGCGAGACATCAATGAACTCAGGGCGGCCATCAAGTCAGCCGTTGACGCAGAAAAGGAACAGTTGATTGAAATCGGCAGGCATATCTGGAAGAATCCCGAACCTGGATACCGCGAGGTAAAAACCTCCAAATACCTGGTGGAAAAGCTGAAGGCGCTGGGCCTGCAAGTCAAGGAGAACCTGGCATTGACTGGCTTCCGCGCAGACATAGACACTGGCAAGCCCGGTCCCACACTTGCAATCATGGGCGAACTGGATTCACTCATCATACCAACACATCCAGAGGCAGACAAGGAGACTGGCGCCATTCACGCCTGCGGGCACAATTCCAGCGCAACAGCCATCATAGGCACTGCAATCGGCCTGCTCAAGTCAGGTGTGCTCAATGACATGAGCGGCAAAATCGCCCTCATAGCCACGCCAGCGGAAGAAGGCATAGAACTGGAATACAGGCTGGGCCTCATACGCGAAGGCAAGATTGGCTCCATCGCAGGCAAGCCGCAACTCATACGCGAAGGCGTATTCGATGACGTGGATTTGGCGTACATGACGCACCTCACAAGCGGCAACTTCGGCTTCAACGACCACAATGGCTCCATCCAGAAAATCGTCACATTCAAGGGCAAGAGCTGCCATGCCGCATCGCCACAGAACGGCATCAATGCGCAGAACGCAGTCTGCCTGGCACAAAACGCCATCGCTTTCATGCGGGAAAAATACAGCAATTCGGACAAGATTCGCATACACGGCATCATCAGTTACTGCGGCAATTCATCCAACGTGATACCTGACGAGGCACGCATGGAGTACATGCTCCGCGCACCTTCAATCCCCGAGCTGGTGGCATTGGGAAAGCGCTTTGACAATGCAGTAACGCACGCCTCATTGGCCGCTGAATGCACCTGCACCATAGACACCATCAGCGGATACATGCCGCTTTTCGATAATATGAAGATGGGACAGGTCCTCAAGGACACCGTGGAATACCTGAAACCAGGCGCACCGTTCAACTTCAACAACTCCTTCTTCAGTTCATGCACCGACATGGGCGACGTGGCGAGCATAGTGCCAGGCGTGCATGGCTACTGCCCAGGCTACTCAGGAGCAAGCCACAGCGCAAGCATGCACATCACAGACGAATATTCCTCGTATGTCACAATGTCCATGCTAAACGCCGAACTGTGCCTGAACCTGCTATATGGCGACGCAGCCACAGCGAAGGAAATCGCAGCAGACCGCAAGGGGCTGCTGTCAATCCCAGAATACATCAAACTCATCGACCAGTTCGACGGCTCCATCACCAGCGAATACAAGGAATAAGCATCACTTGTACGGTTGGATGTAGCCAGCGCGTCCCCGCGCTGGAATTGGGGGGGGAGTCCCCGCGCTGGAGTTGGAGATAGCCAGCGCGGGGACGCGCTGGCTACCCCCGGCGTCTCTGCGTTGTATTTATGATTTGGGTGCAGCGACCACAGTGGTGGCAGTTGCGGGCACAGGCGGCAGCGATGCCGCTTGTTGCCCAATCTTGTGGGAATGAGGGATTGTGTAGCGTTAGTGGCTCAAAGGCGGCGCTGTGCTGGGGATCCAGCAAATCCAGCAGGTTGCCGTCATAGTGCCTTTCAGCGTATGCCTTGATTATCTTGCCAGGTTCGGGCACATTGCGGGTGGATAGTTTTACAAGAGAAACGTATGGTTCGAAATGTGTGACGTCTTCTGGCCGTATCCAGGTGCCACGCAGCATATCCTCCATGTTCCCGCCGTTGGCAAAGTGTTTTTTGCAGAGGAATACCTGGAAGTCCAATTTCTTGCCTTCCGCTGATTGACGCTGCCTATTGTGTCCGTGCAGGTTGTCATGGAACTGCTGGTATCCACATTCACGCAAGCAGCCGCTGTTGACCTGCATCCCAAGTCTCTTGCCATTTGATTTTGCCCAGACCGCGCAGCATTTCATATATTCAAAGTCACGCTGGTGCTCACGACTTATATAAAATGAATCAAACAAATCCTTGACATAATCAAAGCCAATGGTGCCATGCATCCTCATATTCACGGAAGCACGTATTTCAATGTCTGGCGCAATGCGGCGCAGTATGGTTGCAATGAATGGGGAAGTGCTAGTTACCACATCCGGGTATAATCCTAGTTTGTCCATTTCTTCCAGTATTGCAGCAACATGATTTGCAAGTTCCTGGCTGACCGCAATGTCGCCATAGCAATTGCAGTTGAACAGCAAATCCAGTTTTATGCCCTGCTGCCTGCACCACTTCAACTCATGATGCATTCTGGTGTCTTTTGCATCACCAAAGTCCAAAGGCGGCCTACAACTGAGCGTCCCTGGCCACGCAAAGAATACTTCTGCTATTCTAGACAGATACTTTTCGCAAATGTAAATGAATGATTGATTATTGAAATAGCCAACAGTTAGATTTCTCATATTACTCCTTATTTAATACTAATTACATTCATTAATCAATGCATATAATGTAAACTAATAATTGTGCAATGCAAGTTGCCGTAGTAGCGACGGCAACTTGCGAAAGCGTACAACAGGTGCGACGGCAAGGACGCCGTCGCTACTACATGCCGTTCATGGGCCCTGAAAATCTTCTGCAAGGGCTTGAAATGCTGGCCTCAATAACTATCTTTAGCACAATTTTGTTGGCAAAGGAACGTAGGAGATACGATGAAATTAGTTGATGGCTGCATAGTAACGGGCAATGACAGCAGGGCATTGCATCCAGTGGAAGACAATTTGCAGGAGATGGATCTGTTCGCCAAGTACGGCACTTCAGTCTGTGGCGGAGCCTTGCGTGAATTGATGGACGAGGGGGATGGCGCATTACAGCTAGCATCCTTGGCGGGAAGCGACCTTGTGTCCCGCAATGCCTTGCCCCAGGGATGTGGCCTGGTGCTGGCCACCAACTTTGGTGCCGCCAGCACCATGTCCTGGTGCTGGCAGGAAAAGGCAGACACTGGCGAGATATGCCAGGAGACCTATGAGCCGGCGGACGACTATGTGCGAAAGCTGGCGGCTCAGCTTTGCTGCACTGGCCCTGCATGCCAGATATCCATGTCCTGCGCCTCTGGTCTTGCTGCGCTTCAGGTGGCAAACGACATGCTGGAGGCTGGCAAGGCAAATGCAGTACTGGTGATTGCATACGATGAGTTTGCTGGCTATCCAGCCACTGGACTAAAGATATTGCGCACAATTTCACCCGAAGGCAGGGTCCTCCCCTTTGACGCCAGGCGGCATGGCACGGTATTCGGAGACGGCGCAGCAGCTGCGCTTTTCACAAAGGACACGCAGGAAGGCAAGGGGCTTGGCTACATAATCGGCACAGCCACCAACAACAATGCGTTCCACATAACGGCGCCACGTCCCGAAGGCGAAGGTTCCAGGCAAGTCATGGCGGCGGCACTGAAGTCAGCTGGCGTTATGCCATCCGAAATACGGCACGTCACCGCCCATGCCACAGGCACTGTCGCCAATGATGTGACCGAAGCCGCTGCCTTGCGCAATCTGCTAGGCGACAGGCAGGTGTCCCTGACAGCATACAAGCGTGTCATAGGCCACAAACTTGGAGCGGCTGGCCTCATGGAATTGCTGATGACGGTGGACGGCATTGCCCGCGGCAATTGCGCCTCGCCATATTCGGCGGACCTCCAGCCAGATGAAAAATGCGCCCCATACAGCAGCATGCCAGCAACGGTCCCCGCCAGTCCAGCCTTGCTGAATGCGGCTGGCATAGGTGGCAACAATGCGGCGGCGGTATATTCAACGGAAAAGCCAGCGACACGCAACACAACAAAGAGCACGCCCATTTACATCCGCTCCATGGGCTGGGTTCTTCCAGCAAATATCGGCAGCGGCGCCGGCTTGCTCCAGCATCCTGAATGGCTCGCGCAGAAAAGCGGCGGCAAGTTGACTGGCTTCAATGCAAAGGAATATCTGTCCTCGGTAAAGGGCTATATGGATCCAGCCTCGGCATATTTGCTGGCGGCGTGCCGCCTGGCGCTGGGAGACAAGCAGTTCTCGAAGGAAGAGAGCCAGCGCACGGGGCTTTGCGCAATCACGCAATATGGCTGCCCTGTTTCAGCAATGCAGTTCCACAAGATGTACATTGAGAAGGGTGAGCATGCAAGCCCCCTGCTCTTCCCCCATACCTACGCAAATACACCCACTTGCCTGGCTGCGATGGAGTTTGGCCTTGCGGGCCCGCATACAATATTCTACGGTGAACAGGAGCGGTCCATGGCAGAGGATTTTGCCAGAATGCGGCTCTATGAAGGCAGCGCAGATGTGATGCTGCTGGCGCAATTCGAGGCATTCTGCCCAGATGCCTTCCCCATTGGCAAAGATGCCATTTCAGGCGCTGTGGTTTACGTATTATCAAAAACGCCAGGCTCAGATGACATCGGCCCATTCAACGCTATGCTTCCTTTCTAAAAAGTCGGTGTAGCAAAGCCTTTAGCGAAGCGTACCACGACCTTGACCAAGGTCAAAATCAAGGGCGAGACGCCCTTGCTACGCCGTGTGCTGCCCCCATTTACAAGTTGATGGACCTCATATATCGTTTCAACAAGAAAGCGCAAAAGTATGGGAATGTTGTAATTGTTTCAGTTTTTCCTATATTGGCATGGGCGAATTTTATGCCCTGGCGTATTTCTGGATAGTGCTCGGATTTTATAAGTGTGCGCATTGAACGAGAAACAGCATTCCCAGCTTTTACTTCAATAGGCAATAGTTCATCTCGTCCTCTTACGAAGAAGTCTATTTCCAGAGTACCATCGTCCCGCTTGTAATAGTAGAGTTCGTATCCTGATTTTGACAGGGCTTCGGCCACGAAGTTTTCATACAAAGCCCCTTTATAGATACCCAGGTTCTTATTGCTTCTCAAATCATACATTGCCTCTTCATCCAGCATCGCAATCAAGAGTCCCGTATCTGCCATGTACAATTTGTACTTTGTCTCGTCAAAATTGCCTTTCAGAGGCAGTTCCGGGAAATTCAGGCAGTGGCAAATTGAAATCACTCCCGCATCTAGCAGCCATTCCACACAGCCAAAATATTCACGGCTTCTTGCATTCTTCGCAATTTTGCTCAACTGGAATTTCTTGTTTTCTTTTGCTAGCTGAGGCACTATGTGGTTGAACACGGCCATGATTCGCTCCTGCTCCACGCCTTCCGCATATTTACGAATATCTCCCCTATAATCCACCAGCAGTTGCTTCTGCAGCATAAAAGTGCGCTCGTATGTTTTTGATCTGACAAACTCCTTGATTATCGAAGGCATACCTCCAAGTAGGATATAATCCATAAACAAAGAGGAATACCTGTTCATTTCCAGATTGGTGAATGGAGTGTTTGTTTTCAAATGCTCTAGCATATCGTCAGCAAGGTCTTCTGGATAACCAATTGCCCAGAGGTATTCTTCAAAGTCAAAAGAACGCATTTCGTAGTCCATTTTGTAGCCTACGCTGTGAGAAGTGACTTTTTTGTAATTAATGCCAAGAAGTGAACCACTGCAGATTACATCATATTTTCCTTCCTGCTTAAAGAACTTCAGAGAGGTGGCCATATCTGGAAATGCCTGTATTTCATCAAAGAAAATCAACGTAGCTCCAGGTTCAAAGGAGAAATCTGGATTAATGCGAGATATCAACTTTATGATGCTTTCAGGTCTATACCCATCCTCCGTGATTGCCTTGTATTGCGGTTCCTCCCAAAAATTGATTTCCACAAGGTGTTTGTAGTTCAACGAGGCAAAATGCCTGATTGCTTCTGTCTTGCCCACTTGGCGTGCCCCGCTGACAATCAATGGAAGATGATTCTCATCCAAGCTCCATTCTTCCAGATATTTGTCTATCTTTCGCTTAAAATATACGTTATTCATGGTATGTGAATCATTTGGAGTTTAATAGTGTGCGAAACTATATATGGAATAATCATATATTCAAGCTCAAATATCACGGAATTCTGGCTTTATTTTGGCGTTTCATCACGGAATTAGGACTTTATTTTGGCATTTCATCACGGAATTCGGACTTTATTTTGGCATTTCATCACGGAATTCGGACTTTTTGGGGCGGTGTGTCTCATTCGTCATGGGTGCACGGCCATTCACCGCGTACATAAATTGAAAATGCGACTTGAAAAACAAAGAAAAAAAGTATCTTAACCAAAATGTTCATCGGATAATGTTTTCAATAAAGTCATATTAGCGCAAGGAGAAAGAAGAATGCGAATGAAAAGTCTGTTGATTTTGCTGGTGATGGCGATATTCGCCAGCGGGGTTGAGATCACCTTGGATGGAAAATTGGACGAGGCAGTATGGCAGAAGGCAGAGAAGCACAGCGGCTTCGTCAAGGCAAAGCAAAAGCAAGGCTCGCCTGAAGTCAAGGCGCAGACAGAATTTTCCGTGATTCAGGAGGCGGACGCCGTCTATTTCGGTATCAAGTGCTATGAACCGATGATGGACAAGCTTATCAAGAAGGAAAAGACAGCCGCCGTATGGACCGATGACGGGCTGGAGATATTCCTGGCACCATCGGGATTGCCTTCAGATTTCTACCAGTTCCGCCTCACCGTCAACAAGCAGAATGCCACCCTGTTCTACGGCGAAGGCGGCGCAATACAACCAGACCCATATTCACCTGACTGGACATACGAGGTGCATCTGGACAAGGACTTCTGGTCCTGCGAGGTGGTTTTCCCATTGACCGCATTCTACATGACGCGCCAGAATCTGTGGCGTTCCGAATGGCTGGTGGACGTAAGCCGCACACGCACCCCTGAAAAAGAAAGCAGTTCCTGGAGCCA
>JAFSTJ010000501.1 GCA_017450525.1 Victivallales bacterium
CTATCTGTTGCATTGCACTGCCCTGCGGTTGGGCAAGATTCTCCGACGGCGAGACGCCGTCGCCACACCCTATCTGTGGCATAGCATTAGCTGAGTTGTCATGTGCGTTTTTTCGACGGCGGGACGCCGTCGCCACACCCTATCTGTGGCATTGCATTAGCCGAGTTGTCGTTTTAGGATAACAACGTTTATTCCACAAGAACCAGGCGTGAATCGTAAGCAGGGATTTGGAGGGTGATGGAGCCGTCTTTGATGGCGATGGTCTCGCCAGTGATGGCGTTGCCGTCCCGCATGAAGAGACGATGGGAGCCAGCCTCTGCCTTGCGTGTGCAGTCCTGCTCGTCCTCTGCGGTCAATTCGATGCCCCTGTATTCGTTTCGCAAGGTGAGTATCTGCTTGAAATCAAGGCTGGTTCACTCCTTGCCGTCATACTCGTTGTCAATGCTAGATCTATTATGCACCGACAAGGTGAATGAGTTTTCCCTTGACCTGGATTTCTCGCCAAGTTAGCTTTTCTTTCCATGACCGGGTTGAAGAGCGGTCAAACGTAATCAGCCATCCTTCGTCAAGGGCATAACCGTCCATATAATCAAACAGCTGTTGGATGTGTTCTTCTTGAGTGCCGTGTCCCTTGATTTTCAGCTCGATGGGGTATCGTCCTTTGCGATATTCAACAAGCAAATCCAGACTGCGGCGGCCTATGGCACTTTCGCGGATGATGCGTCCTCCTCCATTGACCACACGCTGAAGGAAGCCCATCAAAACAAGATGTGGAAGAGCCTCTGCATATTCGGGGATAAGCTTTGTCTCTATTTCGCTGTTTTCCCGCCAGAAGAGCTGGAAGCCTTTGAGAAGACCACTCATGTCAAGTCCTTCAGAAAGAGCCCATGGAGGGCACGGTATGGCTTCTTTCACATTGTCTTGTATCGACAGAGACAATGTGCGCATAAAGACCTCTGCATATATTCGGTTGGCGGGAATCCATCGCCCTGCCTCGTCCGTTTTGACAAGCCCTAAATCTTGGACAAACCTCAGATCATCATCAAACGTAGAAGCTTGGAGTTTTGCCTCTTTTAAGGGCATTCCAATAATCATCGGCTGAATGACATTGCGAACACGCGGATCTTTCAAGCGCGCAAGCAGACTGTCGATGTGGATGTCCCTGCGCAGAATGATGGCATGAGCAGCTTGATCGACCATATTGGCAGTTATCTCGCGCGTATAGTCATTGCCGCAGATTTTCTCGACACACTCGCGCGCGATGGCATTGACAAGCCAGGGCTGCCCACTTGTCCAGTGGAAAACGCGCTCCACACAGCCATCGGCAAATCGTTGCTTGCTCTCTCGTGTATGCTGTGCATAAAGCTCCCCAATCTGCGCAGGGGTAAAGGCCGCCAGTGAAAAGCTCTCTGTGATGATATTGAATGGACTGGAAGAACCCAGCGTTTCGACATCTGGACGGATGCGGACTCGATAATCGCGAATGTCCCGCATTCCAACCAAAGCCACGGATGTTGGAAATGGTACATCTTCACGGGAAATATAGCCGACACGTAGTTGCCGCAATAGCGACAGCAGGCTTTCGTCATACAGGGAATCCACCTCATCCAACAGCAAAACAAGCGGTTTTTCCAGATGAGAACACACTTGATTCAAATAGACCACCAGAATGGAATCCAAGTCGGATAAATCCGGAACAAAGCCTTCCAGCTTCGCATCGGGCAGGCTCGTCAGAATGGCTCTGCGGATGGTTGATGTAATGGAGGCGATGACATTGTGCCGCTGGGATTCGACTGCCGCCGCCTCCAGAGTGCAGTAAACCGCATAGACATTCCCCTGACGGTTCAGTTCATCTCGCAAGGCGCGAATGGCAGTTGTTTTGCCTGACTGCCTTGGTGCATGCAGCACAAAGTAGCATTCGTCCTGAACCAGCTTCAAAGCATCGGGAATGCGCGGCAGCGGCGGCAGCATATAGTGCTTGCTTGCTAGACAGTTTCCTGCTATGTTAAATAGTCTCATCACTCAATTCTCGCTATAGATTATTGCTCGATTCACATCAATAAGATAATTTCATTTAGACTGTTTGCAAATCCCAAGCTACTCAATTGAGGGAATTACCATAAAAATAGGTAATCCCTAATCGACTTAATTGTGAGGTTCTCTGAAAGGCTCTTTATGCACCCTAATCATTTGGTCTTGGCACGTTTTTTCGAGTCTTTGGATGAATAGCCAGGACAGGTGCCCTTGACCTTTATATCCTTGAAAAGCTGCTCGTTGCGGGCGAAAATCCAGTCTCCACCAGATACGGTGACATTTTTGACAATCAGTTGCCTGGTGACCTGATAGGGATAGGGCGCCGTTTCGTTCTCATTGTTGGAGACGAAATCCGTGAACATTGCCGCAGGGCGATTCAATTTGATTTTATCCAGACTGATGGCGAGGCCGTCGATGGAAATCGTCTCTGGCATGGTGCAGGGATAGCCAAAGTCATGCGATGGCGTCGCTTTGCCGCCAAAGACATTGATGCTCCATCCACGCACGGGCTCGAACTTGCAGTTGCGGATGATGAAGTTGCCATGCCACGTGGATCCATAGTCGGCGCGGAAGTTCACGAAGCTCGAACAATGGTTGACCGTGTTTTCGATGAGGAAGGTGCCGAATCCAATGGCGTTGATTCCTTGATGACCGAGTTCACAATTGCGAATGACTGCATTGGTCACGCCTTGATGGGCGTCAAAGCGCGAGATGCGGCAGTTGTCCAACGTGATGCTCTTGCAGAAGTTTGTCCCCATCACGCCCCATAGGGTAGTATCAAGAATATCGTTGATTTGGCGAATGTTAATGAAGTTCAGTTTCAGTGCACGCCAGCAGGAGATATCATACGTGCCAGTCGTCTTCCGTTGGTTTGTCTCTGGAACCAGCCAGCCGTAAACTTTGCGGCCTGAGACTTGACAGTTTTTAACCGTCTCTTCAGCGCAATCCGAGATAGTGATGATGCCTCCGTAAGGCCAACTGTCCAACCCTTCGGGTTCAACGACCTCATGCCGCATACCATCTAGAATGGTGTTGGAACGTATGACGGAGATATTCCGCCCGAAGTATTTGTGACGTCCCGCCCGAGCATTGGTGAAGGTCTTGAAAGTACCGCCTGTAATCCGCAGCGGAGTTTCATCGACTGGGCAAACCCTGATTTGCGAAATTGAATTGAAGTCCCAGTTGACAGGCGTGGCAGAGTCTATGTTGCCCTGCTGGTCAACCAAAATGGAATCAACTTGCACTGAACCATTGTTGGCATTGCTGCCGTAGCGAATAAAGCGGCGGGTCTGGTCATCGCTGACAATCAGCACTGCCCGACTGGGCAATTGGATGCCAATGGATGTTTGGCCTCGCTTGAGAGGCTGTAACCCTTCGACTGGAAACGGCTGAAGCTTGGAACACACTTGGAAAATCGGACTGCCGTAGTTGGAGAAGTCTAGGCGGTCATCAATGATAAAGTGCGCCTTGCCCCAGGTGGTATCGGTCATGATCGGGATTTTCTGCGTTGTCTTTCCTATATAGTAGGTGGCATCATCCTCTGCGCGGACAGGAAGACCGTTTTCATTGGCATGTTGATGAGCCTTGAAAATAGC
>JAFSTJ010000502.1 GCA_017450525.1 Victivallales bacterium
ATTCTCCAGACACAAGCCAATATTGGCCAGAAAGAATCTGGACATGGGACGAGGACTGCTCCTCCAGTGTCACGCTGTCGATGCGTCCTTCTGCCAGGTATGTGTCAAATTGCGAGGCAATGAACTGGCTGGGTGCGCCTTTCCCGTCCTTCATGAAATAGTAGCACGCCAGTGGAACTGATATGAATATGAGAATCCACAGCAGTATCTGTCTGCCAAATTGCTGGTTTTTGTTTTCTGGCTGCTGGGGTTTGTTCTCAGTGGATTTGTCTTGGTTGTTTCGTGCCATTATGGTTATAGTGAATCATTGGGCAGCTGCCGAAAACAGATTTGCCGCTGCCCTTGTTGTTTTTTTCTATCAATATATTGCATTGGAAAATGCTTCAGTGCAGCCGCTAATAAATGTGACTGCCTTGAAGTTGTATCCCGCTGGAATTATTTCCCCGTGTGCAGTATCATAGAGACAAGGAAGCCTAGGCAGACAAGGACAAGTAGAAGCAGGATGGCAAGTATGACGATGAAAATCATGTTGTGCTTCCTGTTTTCACGCACCACCCTGTCTCTTTTGTTCACTTTCATGCCTATGTTCTGGAGGCCAGTGTTGGTAATGTCCATGGTTCCAGTGTCATCCAGGTTGATTACAGTCATAGTCTTGACCGTGCTCTGTGCTTTGCCCTCCTTGGATTCAAATAGAATCTCCACGTTGCCAACTGGGATAAGGTCGCTGTCTTTCAACACCATCGGCTGCTGTGGTTCCAGTTTCTGGTTGTTAAGGCGTGTGCCGTTGGTGCTTCCCTCGTCTTTGAGGCTATAGGTTCCGTCTTCCAGTAAAGTCAGGGAGCAGTGGTGTCCACTGATGGTTGGTTCGGGGATGCAGATGTCCGCCGAATCGTTTCTGCCCACGGTGTAGAGAGATTCCTTCAATGGAAATGAAGTTCCACGAAGCGGGTCTGACAGGATTGTGATTTTGGCTGTGCTCATTTTATCCTCTCCTTGCAGTACTGGCTGTTGCGCCAAGTACTTGCGGGGCTTGGGCCCCGCATTTTGTTATTTTTGATTATCTATTTCTGTTGTTCTCTTCTCAATTCTGGGTGCGCTGCTAGCCAGAGCGGGTATTTCAACGATAGCTCCTTCAGCACCTGATTTGCCTGCTCTTGCCTGCCCATTGACCTGAACACCTCAATTGAGAGGGCCATTGCCCGCGGGCTGTATTCTTTGTCATCGGCTAGAATATAGCATTGTGTTGCAAATCTGTTGGCTGTTTCTGCATTTTTTTCAAAATTAAAGTAAATATAGGCCAATGTGAACATGGCTCTCGCGCTGGAACGGGAACCTGCGCTTGCAAATTTCAGTGCTTTTTCCGCAAAGGACATGGCCATTTCTGATTTGCCTAGAAGCATCTCCGCCTCCGCCAGGAGTGAGAGCACCTCGCCCATGTCCAGTTCAGCTCCTTTTTCGCCTTCCACACGCAATGCCGTTAGAAGCTGCCATGCCTTTTTGGGGTCTTTTCGCGTTTCAAGAAGACTCCGTGCAATGGCAAGCCTTGCCCAGTTGATCTGCTCCCAAGACGCATCTTTCAAGGAAATAATCATGTCCCAGGCGGCTCTGGCCTTGTCATGCTGACCCTGGCGTTCGTATGCAAGGCCCGCCGCTTCCAGAAACTGATATGTGACAAATTCAGAAATCCCGTCCTGCTTTTTCAATAGAAGTTCATCCAGCAATGGAAGTACCACCTTGTCGTTTTCCTCTACCATCAAGCTTGTGGCAAGCATGAACTGCGCCTTGAGACGCCTTTTGGCGGAGGTACCGAACTTGCGAATGACTTCATGCAGGAGCGCCTGTGCTTGCTGGTTGCGACCCATGCAGATAAGAACATTTGCCTCATTGAAGAGCAACTCAGGTATCTTATCTTGACTGCATATTGTCTTGAGAAATGTAATGTTTTTTAGCGCTTCCTCGTAATTGCTTGCCTCAAGCTGCAAAGACAGCAATGAGGCTAGAGCTGTGTATTGCGCCGCTTTGTCCTTTGCGCTGGATGCCGCTTTGCTGTATGCGTCTTTTGCAACATCGGCATTGCCAGCTCGGTGAGCAAAGCGTCCAGCACGTAGGAAAATACCTGATTTTGCCTTGTCGTCCGCCTTTTCCGCCTGGGCTAGAAGTTCATTGACGGCGAGCTGGAGTTTGCCGCTTTTTTCAAGAATGGACAGTAGTAGCTCCAAGGCGTTTTCAAGCTTGGCAGGCGTGTCGGCAAACAA
>JAFSTJ010000503.1 GCA_017450525.1 Victivallales bacterium
AATGACATAAGACCATATCCGGATTTGGCGAGTTCAGATACAACTGCTTTTGTAGCCTACATAGACTGGCTTCTCCAGGACAAGTTGCAGGCCACCACCAGGGAGAGAATACGCAGAGAGGCAATGCACAGGACTATTGAGGCATACCTTGAGACAATCCGCAAGCACAAAATAGATGAGTATAACTATTGGACAATATGCGAGAGCAATTGGAATGCAGTGTGCACCTGCAACATGGTCAGCGCCTGTCTTATTCTTCTGGAATCCAGGCGTGAGCGGGCAGAGGTCCTTGCCGCGATGGAACAATCCAACAAACTGTTTTTGAAGAGTTTCAGGGATGACGGATATTGCTCCGAGGGAAAGGGATACTGGTCATACGGTTTCGGGCATTTCCTGTACATGGCGGAAGTTGTGTTTGACGCCACCAGCGGTAAATTGAACATACTTGATGGAAATCCTCTTGTGCGGAAGTGCTGCGAATATCCAAGGAGTGTGACGATAGAGGAGAACATTGCCCCTGCTTTTGCTGACTGCGGCTTCACTAGGCTCTTTGATACTTTGCCCCTTGCCATAATACAGAAGCATTTTCCTGAATTGCTGCTGAAGCCCGTTCCCACATTCTCGCAGTATAATTTGAGTAAAATATTGGGTTGCCGTGAGTTTGTAATATTCGCATTCATGGGAGGCCCCAAAACTCCTCCCAAAGGAGATGTTGCACTTCCCCCGTATTCCTATTTCAAGGATTCAGGCGTGTTGATTTGCCGCGCAAAGCCAGGCAAGGATGGCCGCACGTTCGGCGCGGCCATCAAAGGAGGGCATAATGACGAACTGCATAACCACAACGACGTGGGTTCGTATGCGATTGTCCTTAACGGAACGGTTCCTGTGGCTGACTATGGAGGTGAAGTCTATACGGAGCGGACATTCAGCGATAGGCGCTATGAGAGCAAGATGCTAAATTCATACGGCCATGATGTGCCTGTGGTGGCGGGGCAGCTTCAGATGACAGGCCGCCAGGCGCAGGGAATCATTAGCGAGGAGATTTTCAATGACCAGGTCAGTTCCATTTTAATTGACATGACATCCTGCTATGATGTCAAGGAACTGCTTTCATTAAAGCGCCGCTTCACGTTTGACTATGCAAAGCGCACTATAACAATCATTGACGAAGTGGAGTTCAATTCACCGCAAACATTTGAGGACGCTATTCTCACAAACGCCGAATATTGCATTGAGCCGAAGAACGCTCTGCGTTTTTGGAATGAAAAGGCGACATTGGCCGCGAATATTGCTGTATGCGGCGCGGATTGGAGCATATCAACCGAGGTAATCGACAATCCACAGAGGGTTTCCCCAACAAGATTGGCAATCATCTTGGACAGGCCAGTCCTAAAGGCAAGCGTGAAAATCGTCTTCAGTGAAGCGCATTGACTAATCAGAGATTATTTCATTAAAGGCGCGACATGGCGCAATGCGGAATAGTCCGCTCCTATTGTATTTACTGCGGTCAGCCAGCAGATATTTGCGGTCTGCCAATTCCATGACCTTTCGTAGAAGCCCTGTGTGGAATTCGTGGTTGGAGGTCGCCTTGTCATCACCCACACCAAACGCGGATATGAAGGCCTTGGATATTTCCAAATCCTCCAACTGGCGTAGTGTTGATTGGCCCAGAAATGCATTCAACTGGATATCATAACTGCCACCAAGACCAATCCGTACATAATGCGGTGGATATTTATGGAAATTCTGAATTATTGCCACTGAATTGGTGATAATCGTCAAGTTGGAGAACGTCGATGTCTCCAGCAGCAGCGCCAGATGATAGACAGTTGTGGAAGAATCCAGAAACAGAATGTCATTCTCCCCTATTAGGCCAAGCGCCTGCGCAGCAATGGCCTCCTTCTTGTCCTGGTTGCAGATAATCCTTTCCTGGAACGGCGGATGTGCTAGTGAGTTTGATGGTGTGCTGTGCTCCTGAAAAACAACACCACCATATACCCTCTGCACCACATTGCGAAGAGCCAGTTCGGATATGTCCCTGTACATAGTGGCCCCTGACACCTTGAAGTGCCGTGCCAAATCCTCTATGGAGCAGTATTTCTTCTGCTTCAGGTAATCCACTATCG
>JAFSTJ010000504.1 GCA_017450525.1 Victivallales bacterium
AGTTTGCCGAATGTGCGCCCCGGGCCCACGCCCCGGGCGCGGCGGCTGTCATCGTCAGGCAGCACATTGTCCCATGGATCGGCAGTCACCATCTTGTTTCCGTCCGAATCAAAAATGCCCACAAATGAGCGGTCCCTGGTGATGGGCTCGATTGCGGGCCTCCAGCGAAGGTCCTTCGCCATCATGATGAGGCCTGGAATCTCGACCAGATCCTCTTTTTCAGCATAATCCCTGCCAGACATGTTGGACTGCCCAGCCAGCAAAACAAGAAAACGCTTCATGATGTTTTCCTTTTACTCAAAGATCAGTGTGCCGAAATGCTCTGGGAAATGGAAGCCAGGCGAGGGATTCCAGCACATCCAGTGGCGATGCGTAGAGCGGTCCGCGCACTTGAAGAAGTTGGCGGTCCACACTTGGCCAGACAGCTTTGGATTGATGCCCGCCCTCTCCACGAAGAAGGACAATGGCACCTTGTATGCCACGCGCCAGGTGACTGGCTCCTGTATTTCTTTCTTGATGAGCGCGGGCATGGAATGGAAACGCTCAATGGTCTTCATGAACTCCAAGGATGGCTTGTACACATTGCCGCCGCCAAGGAACTCAATTTCATACAGCAGCATCCTGCCGCCGCAACTCATCTCAAAGTTGTAGTACTGTGGCACATCCGCTGGCCTGACGAAGAATTCCACGCAACTGTCCTGGCAGACCGAATCCATATCGTTCTTCGCAACCGCCTGCACATACTGGTCCTTCACCTGGAACATCACGTACAGATACTTGTCATCATATTGGAGTTTTGCCTGAGTATCGGGCAGATGCACATTCCTTTCGCCGGCCCTCTTCATGCATGGTCCCAGTTTTACGGACTTCAGATGCCCCCAACTGGCACTGTCCCATTCGCCTGCCAGATCTACCTTGCCCTTTGCCTTTGCAACCTTGTATGGTCCTGGATAGTTTCTGGAATATGTCATTACATAGCCATTGTCCTCAATCGGCCATCCGTCGCAGTCAACAGGCTTCCTCCACAACCTGAACCACTTGGAAGGCTTCACCTTCGGTAAGCAGCCAGCCTCGGGTGCCAGGGCGCTCACAGTCGCATTGTCCTTGCCGCACCTTACCACATTGATACCCCAGGCGGTCTTGACTATTGGATATGGCCTGGTGAAGCCGTCGGTAGGAATCATCAATTCCAGTTCCCAACGGTCATCAAAGCGCTTCACGCTTGCCTTTGCACCAGGAGACCACAGCAAACTGTCCTTGTTGTTCTGGCTTAAATCCAAATCAAAACTCCTGTCATAAATCGCACCTTCGGGATTGACCGCCACCTGGAACCAACTGCGCCTGGGCGAGTTGAAGTAAACCTCGATACGCTCATCGGAGAAAATGCCCTTGTCATCAGGCAACTTCACACCAGAGGCAAGTTTTGCCATATTTGCGTTGTAGCAGCGCGCCGCCACAAACAAGAATGCACCGTCTTCCGTAAAGCCAAACGCCACCTCGGTCTTGTCAGCCTTTGCGGCTTTTGGCTTGACAGGTGTTAAAGTGTGCCACTTGGTAGTGTACTTTGCCAGATTACCGTCAGGCACACTCTTTGCCAGGAATATGCTCGCTTCCGCGTACGCGCCCATTGGCTTGTGCTCCACGTACATGTCCTTGACCTTAGCAACCGCCGCCGCCAACTCGTCCACATGCCTGCGATATGCCGTTCCTGGCTGCACCTTGTCCTGCGCCAGTTCCAGCAACTTGAACATCATTGGCAAATCCGTTGGCTTGAAGCAACCCTCTTCCTCGTAAATGGAGCGTGGGAACTTGCTGCACCACAATTTCTCCGCGTATGCATGGAACTCCTTAATCTCGCGGGCAGCAGGACCAAACCACAGCCTGTAATATTCATCCAGCAATGCATTCAAATCCAGGTCTGGCTCCCACAGCAACTTGCTGTTCACATACATCATCAGGTGCATCAGAGGAAGTTGAGCAATCCTCTTGTCCGCATCAGTCTCCACTTCCACGCATACGCCATCAAAATAATCACGCTGCTGACGGCGTGCCCCCTGAAGTTTTGTGCCAAAGAATGCAGGATAATTGGGAATGTCCGTGCTGTAATAGTCCTTCCACAACTCCTTCTGGAGCGTCTTGCGGCGAGGCTGCATTGCATCATACATTATCTTGAGATTGCCAAAATATGTGCCAGATTGACGTGGCTGTACATAGTGGGCGGCAGGCAATTCATCCATGCTAAAGATTACATTCTCAGGCAACTTTTCCTTAAGGAGTTGCTCTGGCACCTCGTTGGAGTTGAAGCTGTACCAGATAAGATCCCTGTCGGGATGGCTCTTCTTCAATTCGCCCGCCACTGCCTTATAGAAGTCAAAAATCATATTGGAGTAGCCCTGGCGGTCGGAAAGACCCAGTTCCTTGTACTTCTCCACATCACGCCAGTCATATTTCCACAATGAGGATTCTGGCCCACCCAGGGACAACTGCTTGACATTGGGATTTGCATCAAAGAATTTGCGTGCCCAGTCCACACATGCCTTCTGGTAGCCAGCATCAGTGTAGCGTGGTATGTTGACCTCCGCAAACAACTTGCCCTTCTCCTCCTCCGCCAGCCAGCTCTGCGGTGCCTTGCCTGACTTAAGCACAGCATCAAGCGTATGGCCATACACGGCAGGCGTCCTGCCACCACATTTCATGCGCAGGAACCACTGCTTCGTTGCCTCGTCCACGCCATTCGTGCCAAAATACTCACGGCGAGAGAAGACCGCCTGACGCGTGGTGCGCCCAGGCTCCAGCGCAATTATGCTCCGCTTGGGTATAATGGTGCCTTCGTCGCCAGGCCCATAGAAACGCACGCCCAGACTCTCCAAGAACGCGCTCACTGCATGCATGTCTCCATTGTCATTGCAGCCAGACACCAGCACGCCAGCCTCATTGTACTTGCACTCAAACGACACATTGCTGCCTGCCAGCACTGCATAGTCCTTGTCAATGAGAATGTCATATCCCGAGCCAGCGAACTGTGGCAACGCATAGCCCTGCTTTTTTGCGCCGATGAAGATGGAGTTTAATTCCTTGCCTGGGGCATTAGCTATCTCCAATTTCGCACCAGAAATCTTCTCAATGAAATACTGCAGCTCCTTGGCTGCAGCCAGGGAATTGGCATTGCCATTCTCCACCACAATTTGAGCACGTGGCTCACCATCCCTCACAATGTCCAACGCAAACAACGCAATTCCACAATACAGGGAAACAAGTGCCAATACAAAGCGTCCTGCCATTTTTCCAATCTCCATTCTATTTTGGGGTTTAAACTGCTTAAATTGCGTAAATATACTCTTAAACAAACAATGAACAATAGCCGCTGTGATTTTTATTGGCTGATACGTTTCAGAGATGGCTGGGGCATATTGAATACGTATATCCCCAATGGTGGCAGGTAAAAAGAAAACCGCAAAGCGTCAAGTACACGCAGGATGCTGCGCCAGGAAGTGTGGTTATTTCTTACATTTTGCAATGTCTTGGCGAATAGCCGCTACTGCTTTTCATTTCAAACGAATGGCTTTACTGCGCGCTCGACCCACCCCACAGCTTTCGGCACTTGCCTTGGGCCTACTAATAATCAAGGAATCAAATAACTTTGCAACAGCTGGAGAATACCGACTATTACCCCAAGCACAAAACCAAGCACTTGAATTGCCCCAAAATGCTGCGCCGCTATTTCATTCACCATCTTGTAGAACTGGCGTACGTCCTGTTTGTTGATGGCATCCTCTATGCGCTCGGACAGCTTTAGGTTCTCCACTATGGTTTGGCGATGCTCTATGATGTAATTCGACAGTTTCGATGTAATCTGCGGCAGGAAAGTATGCTCCAGCCAATCCCAGAGCTTGTCTGAATTAAGCGTATTGCGGACTGTGTCAGGGAAGGCAGTGTGCAGATATTCACCTATCATATTCTTCAACCTTGCTCGTGATGTATGCGAAATCTCCCCCAGCTTTTCATTTGCCTGAGCAGTATTCATCCACTCGGAGAGACGTTCCCCCATGTTTGACACCTGTGTTTCCAACATAGAAAGCGTCTGGGGTTCAGCAAGCCAATCCGATATCATTGTCTTCAGCTGTTTCTCATCAGCAAAGAACTCGACCATTACGTCAGCAATCTTATCGGAAAACTTTCCCACTATTGGAATAGAAGACAAACGCTGATTCAGATAAGTGCGAATGCGCTCACGCATTATCCCAGAAAGCATGCTTGAATGCTCTTTGCAAAAAGACACAAAACCCGAGGCTATCTTGCGCCTGTTGTCCTCATTACAGAGCCAGGGGACTATCTCGTCATTCCAGAATCCCTTTATTCTTTGGGGAGTCACCAGCTTGTCAACATAGTCCAGCAATGTTTGTTCAATATGCGGAACAAGGAAATTAATTATATCCTCCTGGTGTTCCATCAGGAATTTCTGGAATGCCTCCTTGATGGATTTGATGACTTCTGGACGTCGCATATACCCGATGATGCGTTCGCTGAATTCCCCAGCAATCTTCTCAGGCGAGAGCAATTTGTTTCCAACCTGCTCGCCGACAGCCCGCGCGACCTGGGGCTTATTGCGAGGAACCATGCCCTGTGGCCATATCACAAGCCATTTGACGGGCTCAAATGGACGGAACAGCATCATTATAGCCAGCCAATTTGTAAGATAGCCAACAGCACCAGCAAGCAAAACAGGCGAAATGACACGATTCCACACAGGCGGAATGTACTTCCCCGCCCCAACGGCAACTAGCACGTACTGCAATGGAATGGAGAGTATGACAAAAAAACTCACAGGAAAGCAGAATATCTCCATAAGGGCAAATGCCCGCTGCAGCCTACCTGACTTGCCATTCGCGTTCCGCACAATCTCCCAGCGCGATGCACATTCCGAAAGCAAAGGTTTGAATATATTCATTTCATTTCCTCAAAACCGATAGATGTTCGATATAAGTCCATTGTATTGCTTTTAAAAGAGATCAATTTCATGCATATTCTAACATAATAAGTATTGTAATTTACACATTTCCGTTATTATTACAATTTAGCTTTTACACGTTTCCGTGTTTTTTAATAGGCAGAATTAACTTTGAAATTTTGTTCATGCCTGCTCTCGGCAGACGCGGTTTGTAATCAACGGAAACAGGATATATTTGCCAAAAACACAATGTTAATCAGGAGGTTCTGCATGTATTCTTGTGTTTTGAAACAAGTTGCCTTTTGCGTATTGGCGTCATTATGTCTTTACGGCTTTGACATTGTCAAAAACGGAAAATACGCGGAAATCGTGCTTCCAGAGAACGCATACGAAAGCAGCCGCCTGGCGGCCAATGAACTAGCGGAATATGTCCGCAAGACCACTGGCAGGGAAATCAAGGTGGTCATCGGCAAATCGGACGCCGCCAGCAAAATCCACATCGGCACTTTGGACACGCTGAAAGCCATACCGCCCTCCGCCGCAAAAGCGCTGGCATCCGCAAAGCAGAAAGAGGCATACTATATCTTCGCCCGTGGAAGGGACATGTACATCATCGGCAAACAGGAGGTTGCCGAATTGTACGGAACATACCAGTTTATCGAGGACAAACTGGGCGTGCGCTGGTTGAAGCCCGCAGACAGCATTGACAAGGGCGAATACACGCCAAAACTGAAAGACATTGCATTTCCCGACTACGAGAAATTCAGCGAACCAGCCTTCGCGGTCCGCAGGCTGGACCAGGTGTCATCCTACGTGAATGTCATCCCGAAAGCAGGCAAGACCTGGGCCACACGAAACGGATACCCGACACCCGCCGCATATAGTTCACCCATCCCATACGACAAGCCTGAATCGGAAACGTATAAGTTCTACGCCCCGCGCATCCCAAGAAATGCCAACAAACTGGGTGGCGGCCACACCACTTTCGTAAAACCCATGCCGCCTAAAACCACCTTCGACCAGCACCCAGAATACTTTGCCTTAATTGACGGAAAACGCGTCAAGGGCGAACAATACTGCATCTCCAATCCAGAAGTGCGCCGCAATGTGGCAAACTACATCATAAGCAGACTGGATGAAACCAAGGGGCTCGGCGAATACACATTCGGCATGGTGGACACCAACGCAGGCTGGTGCGAATGCGATGAATGCCGCAAACTGGATGAGGACGACACCTTCGCTGGCAGTTACCAGAATGTCTCCACACGCTTCCAAAAAACCGTCAGGGCCATCGCGGAAATGGTATATGAGAAATATCCTGACGCAGACTTGCGCACCTGGGCATACCACACATACAGGATGCTGCCGCAAGGCGTCTCCATCCACCCGAAGATGAAAGTGCAACTATGCCTCCATGGACGCTGCTACGCTCATTCCCTGGATGATCCAGACTGTCCCCGCAACGCGCAATTCTACAAATTACTGCTGGACTGGCTGAAGGCCGCCCCTGAACTCTACACATACGAGTATTTCTCGCCATCGCATCCCTACTATGTATGCCATGAGCAAATCATCGGCAAGGATCTGCGCCTCTACCAGAAGCTAGGCCTTTACGGCTGGAAAGACGAAGGCGTTTTCCCAGACAGCAAATTCTACCCGCCCAGGAAAAACGACACGCGCAAGGACCTGATGCCATCCAACTGGCAATGGGCATACGTCACAGCAAAACTGCTCTGGAACCCCAACCTGGACGAAAAGGCCATACTAGACGAAGCAGAAAAACTGTATTACGGCAAAGCATACCCCATGATGAAACAATACCACGCTCTGCGGCGGAAACTCTGGCTGAACACCCCGATCTGCATGGGATATCCACGCGGGGACGACAGGCGCCCGCATGTCCTGAATGTGCCTGATTCAGGAAAGACGCTTATGGCACTGCTTGACGCCGCACAGGGTCTAGCGGCAGGAGACAAGGTGCTGGAGCATCGCCTAGTAGAAGACCGCCGCTGGCTTACAGAATATTGGATTAAGCCCAATCAAGAGACAAAGGCCAAACAAGGGAAAAACCTCCAGGCACCCATGGTAAAAACCAAAGTCATCATTGACGGCAAGGGCAATGATGATGCCTGGGTCAGCGCATTCTATCTGACCGATGGACTAAAGCAAACATCCGATGACAAGAAGGACATTCCCGCACCGCTGCGCACCATGCTTGGAATACTCTGCGACCAGGAGAACATGTACTTTCTTGTCACTGCACTTGAGCCGACTTTATTGAAAAACGCAATGAAAGGGAAAAAGGACCCGAGCATATTGAAGAACGAGAGCGTTCATCTGTTCCTTTGCCCTCCAAGCACATCAAATGCAATTTATCATATCCATATAAATCCCGAAGGCAAAATTATAAACTCAAACTTCCCGCAGCCAGCAGAAGTCAAGACAAAGATAATGGATGACCGCTATGTCATAGAGGCAAGAATCCCCATGGCAAAACTCAAGTTGCCAAGGCAAGGAGAACTCTGGCGAATTAACTTAATGCGAACCAGAAGGATAAATGACAATCTGACGCCACTAAAGGACGGCGTTCCATGCCCATTCACCCTGGACGGCAGTAGCATTGTCGATGCAGCCACCTTCCGCCCCCTTGAAATTGGCAAACAATACCTGAAAAACGGCGCATTTGACGATGTGGACGACAAGGGCAAGCCCAAAGCCTGGTCCCTGGACAAAAACGCCTCCATGGTCAAGGCAGGCAACGGCTACGCATTGAAGTTGGAAAAAGGCGCGGTATATCAGCTACTGGCCAGTGGCGAACTAGGACAGAAGCCCTCTCCTCGCAAAATATCATACTCGTTCAAGGCATCAGGCAAAGGCAAGCTCAATGTGTACATGATACGATACAATGACACGCCTGACCCAAAGGCAAAGCACGGCTATCGCCGCACTATACACCATCCTGCAGGAAATGGCGGCACATTTACACTAACGCAAAGCCCGCAATTATTTTCAGGCGAATACACAATCCAGCCCAATGAATGGATTGGCTTCCGCTTCGCCAATCAAGGTGAAGCCATCATAGACGACGTCTCCCTCCACTTGAAAACTCCTTAACACAGAGGCGCTTTCATGCGCAACCTCATAGGAGACATATCGGAGCCGCTGGCTTTAGCCAGCGGAAAAGGCTTACAATGCCAATAGGTTTACCTCAGGCGTATATCTCTCCTAATAGCAATATGGTGCAGGTCCGTTTGAATAATTGCTTGCACCACATATAGTGTGTCCCATGCTCTCAAGCCTGCAAATACTCATTCAACCATATAATAACTAAAGGAACCATTATGAGATGCTTTCTGCTTCTGCTAATTGCCGCTGTATCCATATATGCCGTGCAACCAGCTGATTTGCGCGGGCTTGAGTTGTCGTCAAAGATTCGCGTCAGCAAGCCCGAGAAAATTCTCTCCAAGGATGACAAGGGCCTGTCCATTATTGCAAGGCCGAACTACGCCACGGCTTTCTATATGGGAAATGTAGATTGGGACATTTCCAATGTAAAGCAACTTGCCTTTACAGTCTATTCAAAGGTGCCAGGCTACTTTGACCTGGTGTTTGCACTGAAGGATGGTAACCAGGAGTTCGCCTATAGGAACTATCCTCTTTCAATCATACCTGACGGCAAGGAGCACACACTGGTATATGATGTGTCAACCGAACCCACATGGCGCGGAAAGGTCACCAACTGGGAGTTGCGCTGGAAAGGGGAAAGCGGCGAAATCGGCTTGACTGCGATGGCATTTTCTCCTGTGTCCAATCTGATTCCCGATGCAATTTCCCTCAAACCAGGAATCGAGCGCGATTTGGCGCTTGTGATGCCGCGCTCAAAGTGCAAGCTGCACTGGCTGGGCGGCAAATCGCCAGGAGTGACATTGCGTTTCTATGACAGGGCGCTCAAGGAAATCGGCAGCCAGAAGCTGCTGCCTGGGCAGGACGCCGTTGTCTTTAACATGCCTGAAATGATGATACGCACAACTGCTTCGATTGACGGCGCGTCAGAAGGCATTCCTGTCCTTGAACTGCTGGAGTACAAGCGTCCTTTCGCGCAGTCAACCCTTGAATGGCGCGGGCAGTGGATATGGAGCCAGAAGGAAAATGGGCCAGACGATGTGAACGTATGGTTCGAGAAGGTCATCGAGTTGGAATCTGCCCCCGAATATGCCGCCATTTCCGCGTTGGGGGACGACTATAGCTGGTTCTACATCAACGGGCGTTATGCAGGCAAAACAAGCGCCTGGCGCATTCCAGGTCATTTCGACATAACCAATATGCTGAAACCAGGCACTAACCATATAAGAGTACGCGTTTACAACGCAAATGTCAAGGCGGGACTACTGGCTGACGGGTACATAAAGCTGAAAGACAAGGAAATCATATTCCAGACGGACAGTACCTGGAAGTGCAACACCACAGATAACACATCCAGCGGAATACCCACGGTGTATAACAAGCCAGTCGTGGAACTTGGCGATGCCAAGCATACGAAGCCATGGAACCTGGGCATAGGATACAGCTACAGCGGACCACGAGGGCAGCTGACGCTGCTTTCCGCCGAGCCAGGCAAGATGAAGGTGCGCGTGGATTCCCTTCCCGTGATGCCACTGGATAGAATGCGCTTTGCCACAGTTGACGGCAAGGGCAAGGAGCGGATAATGGACTTGCCGATAAGTCCAGGCAGCGCAAGCTGGAAAGTCGGCGGTGTCAGCGAAATCAGCTATCCTATGCCCAGGCGGGATGCACCTGAATATAGGCTCTATCTCAAGGACGATTATGTGGGAATTGCGGGCAACGCCCCCCTTGCCGAGATCAAGAACCAGGCGAAAAAGGCGCCGCAGCTCAAAATGGCCAAGCTACACGGCAATGGACGGCCTTATCTTCAGTTCGGCGATGAGCACATCAACGGTATGTTCTGGCCTACAAGTTCCGTGAATTCTGCCAACTATGCGCCTAACAATGAACTTTCCCAAAAGTGCGGCTACAGGTATGTCCGATGCTGCACCAGGTTCATTGACTACTGGAAGGGCGAGGACAATTTTGATTTCTCAAGCCTAGATAGTGATATCGACCAGCTCCTGACCTTCAATCCCAATGCCGTCATTATCATCATTGTGCGCATAGACATGCCTGACTGGTGGCTGGCCAAGAATCCCAGAGAGGAGTCAGTTCACTATGGCAACCACAAGCGTGACCGCTTCGAACTGGACGCGCAGGCCCTTGGCTCCAAGAAATGGCTGCAGGACGCTGAGATACCATTGAAGGCACTTGTTGACCACGTGAAATCCAAAGGCTATGCTGACAAGATTTGCAGCGTGTCATTCGGCTCTGGCTGCAATCTGGAATGGTTCTGGAGCAACCACGACGCGAACAAACAACGCTCCTGGGCAGGCTATGCACCTGGCGATTATGACACGTTCAGAAGCTACCTTCGCGAAAAATACGGTACAAATGAGAAGCTGGCAAAGGCCTGGGGGCAGGAAGGCCTGACTTTTGAAACCATAGAGATGCCCTCCACCGAATGCATGTACAAGAGCTCTGTCGGCATCCTTTATGACGCGGCCAAGGACCGCCGTGTCATTGACTGGTACGACTTCCGCAACAGGGCCTTCGGCGAGGCCATTTCAACGCTGGGACAGTACATCAAGCGCGAGACTGGCGGCAAGTGGCTGGTCGGCGCATATTATGGATACAACAACGAGCTTTGCTGTAATTCAACCAACCCTCTTCCAATGAGCGGGCACAATGGCTTCTGGTACGCGGTTAAGTCACCATACGTCGATTATGTTCACGCGCCATCACGCTACCTTAACCGCAAGACTGGCCTTGGCGACTACATAATGCAGACCTGGGACAGCTGGCTGCTTCATGGGAAAATGATTTATGTGGAGCAGGATTCACGCCTGGCATACGGCCCAAACGAGCATAACAATGGACGAATCTACGCGGGATTCCCTGATACGGCCGTGGAAAGCGTCGGGCAACTCGACAGAGCCTTCGGAATGACCTTGGCCACGGGAACCTTAAGCTACTGGCTGGACATTCTCTGCGGGGCATACCACGAAAAGGCGATGCATGACATCCTCAGGGAATACAGGGAACTGACGGACAAGCTGCCGCCCGTAAAGGGCGCCACGCCTTTTGAGACTGCGGTCGTCAGCGACATTGACAGCATATACTATGCGAAATGCTCCGATGCAGACGGTGTTTTCGTCGCCGCCATGGGCGGGGGGATAATGCGCCATTTCAACAGGCTTGCAGTTCCATATCACAGCCTGACGATTAACGACCTGCTGGACAAGGACATCAGCGTTCCCGCGCACAAACTCTACATTATGCTACCCACCCTGGTTTTGAGCAAAGAGAGGCGTCAGCTTTTGATGGAGCGTTTCGAGCGCGAGGGAGCGACGGTGGTGTGGCTGTATGCGGCTGGCTCGTCATATCCTGAACAGGGGCCATCAGGAAACAACTGCGGTGATTTCCTGGGCATTGGCACCGATATGCTTGTGCAAACCATGCAGCCTGAGATGCGGACAACGGCTGACTATGGCTCGCTTGAATGCAGGAATTTCAATGCAAGTTCACCCTGGTTCTTCCCTGTCAATGGATTTGACCAGGCAATCGGTAAAGACACTCAGGGCAGGAACCTTCTTGTGCGCAAGAAAATTGGCAAGGCTAACCATTACTTCTCCACGCTTATGAATCTGCCTGTTGAACTGTACTCCATCATAATGGACAAGGCAGGCGTCCGCAGATACATGAAAGGAACCCAGGATTTCTGCTGGATAGGGAACGACGTGCTTTTCATCTATGCCGTCACAGGCGGCAGAAGAAGCCTTGACATACCAGATGGCTATGTCGCGAAGGGTATAATTGGCCCATGCAAGGGATTGCGCCTGCGCAAGGGGGATGAATTTGACATGGCCGCCGCCATGACTTATGGATTTATCCTTGAGGCCAAGTGAGTCCAAGGGGCTGTCTTCCCAAGGAGCTGTTGCGGACTGTGGACTGTGGTGCGCGGGGGCGAAAGCCCCGCGTTTGGAAATTGCGGTTCTATCCGCTGCTTTTCGCCGCCGTGTACCACAGGCTACACAGTCCACTTAAAATCTCTGCGCCTCTGCGGTTGGCGGGGTAGCCAGCGCGTCGCGCGCTGGGAAGAAACGCACACAAGG
>JAFSTJ010000505.1 GCA_017450525.1 Victivallales bacterium
CCACCATCATGTGGTTTGTGATGGAGATGAGCACGGCCCGTCCCGCGTCGATTTCCGCCATGTAGTCCTCGAATGTGAAGTCGCCGCCGAGGACATCCACGGCGTGGGAGGCGGTCAATGTGGTGTCAAGTGAGTAGCCTAATGTTTCAAGGTAGTAATAAAGGCCACTTTTTAAGTCATGGTAGCGAATTGGCAGGCTATGGTCCTCCACGGTAAATTCCTGGGGTGTGTCCAATATGGTTTGAAGGTCAACATAGTATAATATTGTAGAAAAGTCGTTAGAGCCTCGCCAGTACTGCCCTGTGCCAAGCCAGGCCGCCAGGCAGTCATACAGGCTGGTGTTCAGAGTGCCGTCCTGGTTGAAGGCATACGCCAGTTCCTGTTCAGGTGTCTTTTGGTAGAACATATCAACATAGTTCTGGCTTGCGATGAAGTTGCCCAGCACCGTGTCGAAGGCATTCATATTGGTGATGTTCCCGTCAAGGCCGCGGGAATATACCGCGATGTCGCCGTCAATCAGATTTGACACGTCATATCCCAGGTAGCCGTATTTGTCATAGTAGCCCAGCAGCATGCCCAGGGATGTGCAGCCGCAGCCATACATGTATTCCGCCTGCGGCATGGTGTAGGGCAATGCTACATCGCCTTCGCAGGAGAACACCGATATGGCAGTCAGCTCTGTATGGTAAAAGTCATCCATTGGGGGCTTTTAGTTTCTTTATGGGACTTATGGGACTTATGGGGAACAGAAGTGATAAAAAACAAACTGGAATATACATAAAGGAGACATCTTTTCAATTGTTTGAATAAAATTTGGGACTTTGCGTGTGGAAAAAGAAGACAAATGTGTTATATTGCGCCACTGAATTTTTGTTACAATGAATATAAACTGAAAGAGAATGGGAGCAGAATAATGGCAACTAGTACATTCCGCAACAAGAACAAAGTTCGTCCTATCAAGCAGGGAGCAGCCAAGCGTCAGCGCATCAAGGCCCAGAAGAAGCGCCTGGTGGCACTGGGTGTGGATGCAGCCACAGTTGAGGGCATGCAGTCAGATCAGCTTCGCCTTTTGCTCAAGCGTCCGAAAGTGACGGCTATGGCAGCAGCAAAGATGGCGGCAGAGGAAAAATAAATAATTTCCGCGTCTCCATTGGAGAAATTTTAAAGGCACAGTATCTTTTGGGTACTGCGCCTTTTTTGTTGTCAGTGGGCAATCGGAGAAGCGGGGCTAGCCCCGCGTTCGGACGTTGGTTGTCTGCGGCGAAAAGCCGCAGAGGGGGGACAGTGGCTGTAAACGCGGCGATTTTATCGCCGCGCACAGAACAGTCCACTGACAACTATACAAATAGAATTAACTTAAAGAAGAGAGTGAAAAATGAAGAGCATTTGGATTGCATTGTTTGGTATCATCTGCTGCATGGGATTGTTTGCGGATACCTTGAATGGCTATGTGGTTGGAGTAAGCGACGGGGATACAGTGAAGGTGCTTGATGCGGGGAAGAAGCAGCACAGGATACGTCTGCTGGGCATAGACGCGCCTGAGAGCAACCAGGCATTTGGCCAGAAGTCCAAGCAGTATTTGTCATCGTTGATATTCAACAAGAACGTGAGCATTGCATATAAAGAGAAGGACCAGTATGGTCGCATACTTGGCACCATATTCTATGAGAACGAGAACATAAATCTGAAGATGGTGCAGGCTGGTTTGGCATGGCATTATGTGTATTTTGCCAAGGACAACAAGGAACTTGCCGAGGCGGAGGCGGCGGCCCGCAAGGAGAAGCTGGGGCTGTGGGCGGATCCCAATCCAATGCCGCCATGGGATTTCAGACGGCAGAAACGGAACAATAGCAAGAAGAAGCAGTTCAAGGGGGAATAACAATGGCTGTAATGACTTTGCAGGAAGCGGCTGAATGGGCGCGTAAATTGAAGGCCAGCGGCAAGACTCTGGCTGTGACAAACGGTGCATTTGATCTGCTGCATCGTGGACATGTGGAATATCTGACCGCTGCCGCAGCAAATGCGGATCACCTGCTGGTGGCAATGAACAGCGATGCCTCTGTTAGGATACTCAAGGGGCCAGAGCGTCCTATTGTATGCCAGGAGGACAGGGCGTACTTGCTTGACGCGCTGGAATGCGTCAGCGCAGTGACCATGTTCGACGAGCCAAAGGCCTGCGAAGTGTTCCGTGTGATACATCCTGACGTGTATGTGAAGGGCGGCGACTATACCGAGGACAGCCTGGATCGGGAGGAACATGCACTGCTTGCCTCAGCAGGTGCCAAGTTCGTATTCATACCCTTTGTGCAAGGGCGCTCCACCACATCCGTCATAAAGCAGATACGCACTGGCGCAACTGGTCCTGCAGTGGACAGGGGGATTGCGCCTCTGCTGTCCAGGCGAAGTGTACGTCGTTTCCAGTTGCGTCCAGTTGGGGACGAACTGCTGCGTTCCCTGCTGGCGGCAGGCGGCGCGGCCCCTTCCGCTTGCAGAAAGGATCCCTGGCATTTTGTTGTCATTAAAGACAAGTTGCCCCAGTTGGCGGCTTGCCTGCCCAATGGGGGCTTCTTGAAGGAGGCTCCATTGGGGATAGTCGTGTGCGGTGATTTGGCGAAGGCGCAAGGCGGCGAGTTGTCGTATTTGCTTCAGGATTGCTCAGCGGCGGTTATGAACATATTGCATGCCGCAAATATGCTGTGGCTTGGTGCCTGTTGTCTGGGGATACACCCCCGCCAGGAAAGGATTGAAAAAG
>JAFSTJ010000041.1 GCA_017450525.1 Victivallales bacterium
CCAGTCACAAAATCAACATAGTTGTCACGAGAAATGCATTTCCATACGGCATCAGGGTATGCTGCTGCAAATCCAGCTGGGCATTTTGCCTTCGCCGCCCTCGCAGGATTCCACTTGAATTCGTATGCAACAATGCCGTTCTCCACAGACTCCTCAAGATAGTCAATTTCTTTTGATTCATTTCCAATTGTCCGCCAGAAATAGGGGGTTACGTCTATTTCATGCAAAGCGTTGTACTTCATCCTCTCGACAATAAGATAATTTTCAAATAGATGGCCAACGTCCTCTCGCACATCGAATGGCCGAAAATCCTCTATCAAGGCATTGCGTATTCCTGTGTCATAATAATAGATTTTCCGAGACTTTTTCAATTCATTTCGAAGATTCCTGGAAAACGCACGAAGCCGAAACACAACAAACGCTTTTTCAAGCCGCTCAATGTACCCCTCGACAGTCTCATTGTCCATCCCCACCAAATCCCCCACTTCCTTATATGAAACCTCGCTGCCAACTTGAAGAGCCAACGCCTTGGTCAATTTCACCAGCATGTCAGAGCGACGTAAATCCTTCCATTTCAAAACGTCCTTGAACAGATATGCGGAACATAGGCTCTTAAGCGCACGTTTGCGCCTTTCATCAGAGGCGATGCTGCAAATGTCTGGATAAGAGCCATATAGTAATCGTGCTTCCAATGAGTGTCTTTCAACGACTGGATTCGTGTGCCGTGCCAGCTCCGAAAATGAAAACGTATGAAGCACGTATTCATCTTTACGCCCCGTCAACGGCTCACCAACCTCCTCAGAGAGTTCGAATGAAGAGGAACCAGTCGCCACAATGCGAAGCCCCTTGAAACGGTCATGTAATATCTTCAAGGTGAGACCTATGTTCATTATCCTCTGCGCCTCATCGATGAACAGTGTCTTTGCATCGCCAATGATGCTTCTCCCCTTTTCCGTTGTCATCGACTCATAATTTAAAAGCTCACGCTCCTGAAGAATGTCGCCAGACAAAACAACAACCCCTTCCTTCCTGATTCTCTTTGTATCTAGCAAGTGCTCAATGAGCGTCGTTTTCCCAGTCTGACGTGCCCCATACAGAATCACGACTTTACCACCATCAAGAGCCTTGTCAATAACGGCCTCCAAATCTCTGGCTATATACATTTACTCTCCTTCTATTGAACGACTCGATTCCATTACAATCTAACATAACACTAATAATATACAACGGATTCAACATTATTACAAATCGCAAATTATCAAAATATTTTGCGATTAGTTCCGCAAAATATTGTAATATTTTACGGTTAGTTCCGCAAAATATTCAAATAATTTGCGGTAGATTCGTCAAAAGACAGGGGAAAACCACAGTTTTGAAGTCAGCCCCTTGACTGGGTTACCACGCAGGTTTGCCAGTAGTCATCATGCGCTGTTGCTATCTCGACGGGAGGATTGCGTGATGCTGCTTTAGCGTTGTCCTCAACTCGTTGAGGTCGATGTCAGCGGGGGCACAATTGCGCATGCAAGCCAATGCTGCAGCGGCTCCTGCAGCCTGTCCAGTTGCCATGCAGGTTGCCTGAACGCGGAGCGCTGAGTTGGCCAGTCTGTCGGAGGAGATAATGCGACCAGCAGCGAGGAATCGCTCCACTCCTTTGGGAATCAGGGCTCCCAGTGGAACAGTTGGAACACATCCTGGCTGGAGCTGCCGCTTGTCAAGTCCCACTGTCTTATCGTGCAAATCAATAGGATAGAACGAATAGCATACAGCATTGTCAAAGACGCGACCTGAAATGTAATCGTTCTCCGTGACTGTCTGGAGGCCTTGAATCGTGCGGGATTCTCGCACGCCGCACTCTGATGCAATAGGTTTGAGTTCCAGGTTTTCAAATCCCTTCTGCGTCTTCAGGAATCGGAACATCCGCATCAAGGAGGCTCGACCTGCCAATTCCATGCGTGTACGACCTTCGGAATCAGCGGCATTGATGCCGACGATGTGATTGGCGTTGTCGCCCTGCTTTGTCAAAAATGCCGCACTGAACCTCATGCCCCAACCAGAGTCCCTGTATTCCAATCTGCCATCGGCAACCGCCTGCTCATAGTTTTTCTGGAGTTCGGCCATGTCCAATTGGGTCAAATCATATCCAGTGGCGTAGCAGGAAAAAGTCCCTGGCTGGCAATCCTCTATCACATTGAGTTCCGCCCCTGCCA
>JAFSTJ010000506.1 GCA_017450525.1 Victivallales bacterium
TCAGCGTTTCGATGCCAACTACAGCAAGGAATATGCCATTGACGAGGAAATGCTGAAGGCGTTTCTTGAGGCAACTCAAGGTGATACAGTAAATCGCAGTCGCATTTTCACCGATGAATTGGAGCACAAGAGTTTTCTTGTCCGTCTTCGCAATGAAATCACCACACGTGGCGTGGTTGACGTGCTGCGCCACGGACTTGCGCACAAGAGTTACAACTTCACGCTTTACTATCCCACGCCCATCGCTGGCAATCCAAAGGCAAAAGAACAGTTTGCAGCCAACCGCTGGTGCGTGACCAGGCAGGTGTATTTCTCTGGCAACAGCAATGATTCTGTGGATATGGTGCTTTCCCTCAATGGTCTGCCTATCATCACGATGGAGTTGAAGAACACCTTGAGCGGTGAACACGTCCGCGAGGCAATCACGCAGTACAAGGACACCCGTTCCTCCAAGGAACTGCTCTTTATGCCCAAGCGCTGCGCTGTCCATTTCGCGGTCGATGACAATGAAGTCTATATGTGCTCTGCACTGGCGGACGGGAAATCCTGGTTTCTGCCCTTCAACAAAGGGCACAATGACGGTGCAGGCAATCCGCCCTGCGAGAATGGTCTCCGCACCAGTTACCTGTGGAACGAGATACTGACTATTCCACGACTTGCCGATATTCTCGAGAATTACGCGCAGGTCATCAAGGAAAAAGACCAAGACACAGGGAAAGTAGAAGAACGTGTCATTTGGCCGCGCTGGCATCAACTGGAGGCGGTGCGTGCCCTCCTGGCTGCAACGATTGCAAATCAGGAATGCGGCCAGCGCTATCTCATACAGCACTCTGCGGGAAGTGGCAAGAGCAACTCCATCACCTGGCTGGCATTTCAACTTAGCCAGTTGAAGAATGCAGATGGCATCAACACTCGATTCAAGAGCGTGCTGGTCATCACCGACCGCCGCAATCTCGACAGTCAGATACGCGACAATATCCGCGCCTTCTGCAACAACAAAAGCATGGTGGCATGGGCGGATGACTCAGAGGCGCTGAAAACCGCGCTCACTGGCGGCAAGTCAATCATAGTCTCTACAGTATGCAAATTCCCGTTCATCCTGCAGGCCATAGGCCGTGAACTCAAGGCGGAAAAATTCTGCGTCATCATTGACGAGGCGCATAGCAGCCAAAGCGGCAATATGGCGTCGGCTCTTAATCAGGTTATGGGCGGCTTCGGATTGAAAGATGTCAAAATCGAGGACAACGAGGACGGCCTCAATGAACTGCTTTACTACATCATTGACGGGCGCAAACTCGCAGCCAACGCTAACTTCTACGCCTTTACCGCCACTCCAAAAGACAAGACATTGGAGATGTTCGGCGTCCGCAAAGGCGTGAATGCGGAGGGAAAACCCGTGTTTGCTCCGTTCCACCTCTACACTATGCGTCAGGCAATAGAGGAAGGTTTTATTTTGGATGTGGTTTCCCATTATACCCCGTATCAGAGTTATTATCGGATTCTGAAATCCACCGAAAGCAATCCCGTATTTGACAATGACTCCGCCCAGCGCAAACTGCGCGCCTGGGTGGAAAGCCGCCCTGAAACCGTTGATGCCAAGACAAAGATCATGGTCGAGCATTTTCATGCCTGTGTCGCATCCCGCATCAAGGGACAGGCAAGGTGCATGATTGTCACCGAGGGAATAGACCGTGCCATTGATTCATTTTTCGCTGTGAAAAAACTGCTTGCGGAACGGCACAGCCCATACAAGGCCATTGTCGCATTCAGCGGCACTCACAATTATCATGGTCACAGTTACGACGAGGCATCCTTGAATGGCTTCCCGTCCTCAAAGATTGAAAAGACATTCCGCAACGGCGATTATCGTTTTCTGATTGTCGCGGACAAATTCCAGACTGGATATGATGAGAAATTGCTGCATACCATGTATGTGGACAAACCTCTTTCCGACATCAA
>JAFSTJ010000507.1 GCA_017450525.1 Victivallales bacterium
ATGGTGGACACTAGTGCCCCGAAGACAACGGATGACGCTCCTGACCTCAAATGCCTTAAAATAGGCACCACGATGAATCGTGTCGTGCATAACTGCGCCAATGTCCAGGAGGCTTTGGAGATGCTAGATGGTTTCACCAAGGATGGCGTCACCAATCCAAGACATGAAAATTATATGCTTTGCGATGCACACGATGCGGTCATAGTTGAACTTTCCCCCAGGCATATCGCATGTCACCACGTTGCAAATGGTTTTGCAGTCCACACAAATCATCATATCTACCAGGAGATGCTACATCTTTCCCAAGGGAAACTGGAAAGCGTAATTAAATCCGCAACGCGCATGATAATCACACAGGATGCCCTCGCAAAATCCTTTCAAGAGCATGGAAAAATCACATTGGAGGACACTTTGGCACTTTCCCGCTTCCAGGACAAGGAGAATTACCCCGATACATGCCCCTTCCGCAACAGCTCCGTCTGCGCTTTGGATTATATTCCTGATGGCGACTATCCTGGGCTGCTTGGCACGCTTCGCATCTGCCCTGGGCCGCCTCGCTATACCATCGCCATTCCTGTCTCCATGGGAATCACCGATATTCCAGCAGTTCTCCGAAACGGGGATTTCGGCAAACGCTCATACGAAATCAAACGCAAATACCTTGATGATGACACCATTCTACTGAAATTTCAGGAGATGGAGCAGCGCTTCTGGAAGAATTATCTCGACACAATCGCCCTGGCGAGGGAACTCCTTGCCCAGAACCAGCTAGAAGCATTCCACACGATAGTTCAAAATCTCCTTGACAAGCAGGTGTCCGAGGCATACGCTCTTCTGGAAACACTGCTGGATGACTAGAGGCCACATCGAGGTTTCCCTTTACCTACCCTTTTGGGGAACATGGCGTATAATTAAGACGTGAAAGAAACATTTAGTTTTTTTACAATGCAATTGTAACCTTGCTTTTGGTGTAGTTTACCTACTAGTGCAGCAAGAGGGCAGGAGGAGCAAGTTCCTCCATCAGTTGTGATTTTTGTTATTAACTGCTTCCAAGCTATTTTTATACGATTTGAAACTAGTTTCCAATTTACCAACTTTTAGCATTTTAGCCAAGTTAGCCGCATTGCGCTCCCAATCATCGCTTTGTAGAATAGTGACTGAATACTTTGAACGTACCATGTCAATGAATTTGCGTGGAATAAAATCGTCTCCCCCCAGCACAAAGATGCGTTCAGGATTAATATATATAACAATGTCCATAAAGTTGTCCACATTTACCTTTTGCGCTGAATTTCCTGTAGGCAGGTAAAACAAGTCGTATGTTCCATCTACTGTAGGGGCAAGCAACAGGATTGGTTGCTTGCTGTAGTATTGCGTTAAATCTGCCAGCAGGCGGCTGTGAACATAGTTGCCCGTTAGAAGTAAAGCTTTTGTTTTCGCATTAGTCACTTTTTTGGGGTAAACCAAAACTTCGGACTTTCGCTCATTTTTCGGAAAATCAATCTCGCCTGGCGGTGGAATAATCTCGCGGCTAGTCGACGATTTGCTCGCAGGTTGCTGCTGCAATCTCTTCTTAATACTTGGATGTTCACGAGGTGTTTCCAATGCATTTTCTGGCAACTTGAGTATACTGCCTTCACGCAAAGTTGCATTATTTCCAATATTATTTACAGAGGCAAGTTCCTCGGTACGGACATTGAACATATAGGCTATGTGAGCAAGATTATCCCCTTTCTTGACCTTGTAGGTATGATCTTCCGACTTGATGCGGACTAGAGCAACGCGGAAGCCCAAGTCGCTATACCTGTCTCTGGGGATGAGAGCAAAGCGAAGAGTCACGCGGCAACTCCACGCGTAATCGTAACATCCACCACCACGATCCACACGCCGCGAACCTGAAGATGAGATGGGATCATAAATCCCGTCACGATAAGTGGGGGTTAAGACAACGCCATTCCATTCACAGCTGTCTTTGCACCATTCCCAAACATTTCCGCTCATGTCATAGAAGCCCAATTCATTTGAATGTTTTTCCCCGACTGGATGCGTCGAGTTGCCCGAATTCTCACCATACCAGCCCACAGTGTTCAGATTGTCACTGCCGCTGTACTTGTAGCCTTTGGACTTGTTACCGCCACGGGCTGCATACTCCCACTGCGCTTCCGTAGGCAATGTGTATTCATAGCCATCTGGCAGACGCCCCTTCTTCCGTTCCAGATTGGTCAGCTCGCGGCAGAATTTCATCGCCTTATGCCAATCGACGCCTTCTACTGGATGTCTGCTGTTCTGGAATTTCGATGGGTTCTCGAACATTACGGCTTGGTACTGCTCCTGTGTGACTTCTGTTTCGCCTAGCCAGAAATCCTTAGTAATATGCACTGGATGCTGAATTTCGTCATTATAACGTTCGCTATCATTGACAGAACTACCCATCATGAAGCTCCCAGCCTCTACCTTTATCAGCTTTAGCTGCACATTTCCAAGAAGGATTACCATTTCATTGAAATTTTGTTTGTTCAGTTCGATAGTTTCAGTTTTCTGCCCTTTCCAATCGACGATTTTTATATCAAGGTTTCCCACGTATGTGGTGTTGCCTTGTCTATATGTGATTTTGCGCTTGAACTTGCTTCCCGTTTCCAAATTCTTCCATTCCAGGGGATGTCCCTTTGTCTCTCCCTCCACGCTGGCCTCGACATATTGCCCATCAACAGTTGCACGCAGCAACAGACTAGGCTTTAGATGCGCCTCCGCTTTATAGCGCCATTGGTGTGCAACATCTTTGTCTAGCGATTCCATTTTCGGAACCAGCATGTCCAGAACATTTTGCCACTGCTGCACACTGCCAATTTTCGCGGCAGCTTCAGCTGAAGATACCAAAGAAGCCAAATGTGCTTTCTTTGCCGTGCTCTCCGATGTGCCATAATGCTCCTTTGCGCTTTTGAAATGCTCTTTCGCCTTGACGAACTCCGCCTTCTCAAAGCACTCTCCCCCGTTTTCCCAATCCTGTTCCGCTTTGATGAACAATTCAGCTGCCCATTTCCTGGCATATTCCTCTTGTATGCGTTCACGGGCAGACTTGGCTGATTTCTGGGCTTCTGATGCCTCTTCTCTCAACCGTAGATTGCCATTTATCCACTTCTGGGCTTCTGATGCCTCTTCGTACAATTTTACCGCACTTGAATACAATTTATATTTCATGGCGTTATCGCCAGCATCACAATTCTCGCCGAACTCATCAAGCTTTTTACCAAAGCCCTGTCCCCTGTCAATTTTCAAATCATCAAATGTCTTCCTGATTCTTTCCAAACTAACCTGAGTGCGCAAAAGTTGATCAAGATTCGCCTCTTTTTCAGTCATTTCCGCCTTCACATTTGCCGACGACGCCTTCTTCGCAGTATCTTTTGCAGTCTTCTCCGCAGCAGCCTTCTCCGCAGCAGCCTTCTCCGCAGCAGTCTTCTGCGCAGCATCTGCAGCCTTCTCCGCAGCCTTCTGCTGTTCTTCAACTTTCCGCCGTTGTTGTGCCACTTGCTGCTTATGGTAAAAGCCAGCAATTGCCATTCCAATGCCAAGTATCACAAGAAGCGCCAAGACAGTCTTTATGAAGGAGCCAGTACCACTGGATGAAGATCTCATGCCGCCTAGTGCATGAATAAAATCCACGCAGTTGGCAAAGCGAGCATCGTGCTGTTTTGCAAGCCCCTTCTCCAATGCACGATTCGCGTATGTAGGCAGACCCTCAACTGGCTGCATCCTTGCATTTAGCACAATCTCCCGCAGCACGGAGGCATTGTCATCTTCAAAGGGCACATTTCCCGACAGCAACTCGTATGCGGTGACCGCCAGTGCATACTGGTCCGTATAAGCCCCCTGGTATCGCCCTTCCCATTGCTCTGGCGCCTTGTACTGCCGTGTTCCCGAATTGCCAGAATACGCCATGGACACGCGGGACATGCTGCTGCGTATCTGCGCGGCCAGCCCAAAATCCAGTACCTTCACCTGTCCATCGGGGCAGAGCATTATGTTGCCAGGCTTTATGTCACGGTGCATTACCTTCTTGGCATGTGCGAAGTCAAGCGCATCCGCCACCTGCCGCAATATGGGCAAAGTCTCCTCCAATGACAGTTTGCCGCCATGCTTGCAAAGATGGGACTTCAGCGTCTCTCCCTGGACATATTCCATCACCAGGTAGCATTCGCCAGTGGCCTTGTCTTCCGCCAGAGTGCGGTACGCAGCTATGTTCTGGTGCACCAGGCTTGCCACTAGCGAGAAGTTTCGCCTGACTTCCTCCATCTCAACGGCATCGTGGGCAAGTTCTGGCGGCAGGGACTTCACCGCCACCTCTATGCGCCCAACGCGGTCAAAGCAGCGGTACACCACACCCATGCCGCCTTGTCCCAGTTCTCCCAGCACCTCGTACTGACCCAGTATCACGTCGCCTGTCTTTGGGCGCTTTGGTGCGGACACAGGTCCCCGCAGTGTGCGGTCGCTATCGTACGAGACCACTTCATTCCTCTGATTCGCATCGTTCCTTATGGTCTGGTCGTTATCATCAAACATGGCTGTCGCCTTTTATTATTGCGCTAGTCTGCCTTTCTTTTTAAGGGTATAATATCCCGTATTTCTCATTTTTTTCCACCCAAACGGTTGTGGCTGTGGTATCTTAATCTCCAATTTAAAAACAGGAAATCAAGCATGACAAATCATACAAACAAAGTCATAGCCAAATAGCGTGGCTATTCAACCTGCCGCGTGGACGCGACGGGAGGTACCCTTTGAACTGTGCGAATTCCAGACGATGCCTCCTTGCATCATGCTGGTGTGCTGCTTTTTCGCTACAACTCAAGTCTTTCGTGAGTTTTTTCATTGGTCAGTTTTTGCGTTTTCATGTTTTTTTGCATCCAGCTGGTTTGCTTTGCTCGTGCACACACGAAAAATCGCGTATATTATGGCATGATTGAAAACAGGAGATGCGATGACAGGCACGGACGAAATGAAAATCATGAAACTTCAGGCGCGGAACACAATGTTCAGCAGCCTGGTTGCACCGTACAGTGCGGATATCGCTTCTTTCAACACAAAATGTGGTTTTTGTTCCTCTTGCTGCTCCAGCAGGAAAACTATAGTAAAGGCAAGGTTTAATAAGGTAAAACAATTGTTCTACCTCCCCAGGTTTGCCATTCAGTTTGCACTTTGTTAGGTAATTTCACAAATATGGAGTTCAAATGAGATCTTTCAAGTATTTTCTGTTGTCGTTGTTGTCTGTCGTATGCCTTTATGCTGCTGAAACGCTGCATCTGAAATTTGGCGAGGTCCAAACATTGGAGCTGCCAGGAGGGAAGCTGGAAGTGCCGCAGGCGCAGGACGGCTGGCTCCTGCGTGGAAGCCAGGGACTTGCGGTACCAGCGCCTAGCCTCATAAAGGCAAACGAAGGCACGATAATCGTGCGCTTCAAACTCAATTCGAAACTGGACGAAAAGCAAAAACTGCGCAACATAATGACATATCGCTGCCGTTCCCGCAACAGGGCGGCAATCTATATTGGGGGCAATTCCAAAACCCTGCGCTTCTATGTGGGGGATTACACCGACAAGGTAATTTTAGAATCGCCAATACCGATTGAGTATGGCAAGGAGCACAGCGCGGCCATTGCCTGGGGGGACGGGCGCGTCCGCTTCTACCTGGACGGGCTGATGCTGGAGGACGCAAAACTTCCGCTTCCGCTGGAAAAACCAGACAAGATACACCTTGGACCATACAAGGATGGCTACGGCTCAATGGCGCCAGGCAAGGATGACCAGCTATTCAATGAACTGCTCACATACGACGAGGGCCTCCCCTCCGCAAAAATCGCCGAACTTTCAGGAGCCAGCATTGAAAATGCGGTAAAAGGCAATCCTGGGCTGCTGAGCGTACCTGCAAACACGGCAAAGGCACCTGAAATTGACGGCAAACTGGACGAGGCCTTCTGGAAACAGGCGGCATCGCTGCCCGTGCTTGTGAACCTCTACAGCAAGTATGACAGTTTCAAGGCACCAAATGGATACTTCCTCATTTCCGCGGATAGCAAGAACCTATATTTGGGAATGCAGTATTCATTCCCCTCCAACAACACGATAAGCCAGGGACAGCCTCGCACACCCGAGAATAAGCCAGAGGTGTTTGGCACGGAATCATTCGAGTTCTTCCTTTTTGTTAATGGCGAGGCCTACCGTTTTGGCGGCAATGTTGCAGGAGGCAATACGGAGCGCAAGGGCAAGGACCGCGACTGGACAGCGCCCTGGCAATACAAGTCCAAACTCGCAATGCTCATAGACAACTCCCAGATATGGCAGGCTGAAGCCGCGATTCCCTGGTCCTCCCTTGGCCTAAAGGAAATGCCCAAGGAGCCCTTGCCATTCAATTTCTGCCGCAGTTGGACAATTACGGACTTTTCTGGCGCTACTGCGCTGAATCCCGACGGCAGTTATTGGATAAAAGAGAACTCGCCGAAAATCTCATTCGTGAATGACGCGCCTACTTGCAGGCTTATCGAAAGAAACAACCCAGCTAATGGTACTTTGAAGCAGAAAATGCTGCTGTATTCGCCTGTTGCTGGAGAAATATCCTACGAGATTGCAATGTTGCTGGAAGATGGCTCTTGCATGCCAGCCCCCATTTACGCCAAGAAAATCAATGTGAAGGCGGGCGAGGCCAAAGAAGTCGAGGTGGATGTACCCCTGCGTTCAGGCGAATACGATATGCTGCGCTACACATTGTCACGAAAAGGAAAGGTATTCGCCAGGAATCTCGTACCATTCAAG
>JAFSTJ010000508.1 GCA_017450525.1 Victivallales bacterium
CGGCGGCGAGACGGAAGTCCGTGCTTTGCTGGATGAGGCCCGCAAGACGCTGGTTTCCCAGAAGGGCGAGGAAATCCGCGCAGGAATAAACCTGGCCTCTGAAGTAAATGCCCGTGCCACAACTCCCGAGGAGATGCAGGGGCTGAGGGACATGTACCGTGGCGAGGTGCTGGGCTTCTCCACGCCACAGCAATGCTTCCGCTCCATCATGGGGACCAGGGGAGCCGCTGGCATACAGGCTGCAATAGAATTCCTAACGGCAGGCTGCGGTGCCGATATACAGAGCGCCACGCCTTCCAAAAGCCCTGAGGAACTGCGCCGCATAGTATTGGACTTGCAGTGCGTGCAGGTGCTTAAGACTGTGCTGGACAGGATGGGGGATCTTGCAACCCGCATGGGCAAGCAGTTCCAGGAAATATGCAAGATGAATGGCGAGCAGATGACGGGCAAGATAGTGGACTTCACGGAACGCAGTTTCGTGTCCTCTAGTGAAATAGGGGAGTTCATTGGTGACTGCGGCATAATGAAGCTGCTTGCCAGAATGGATTTTTGCAGGGAGCTGACGGGGATTTTCCGCCAGCTTTCCTCCAGAATGTTTGACAATGAGCAGGACCGCATCCGCTTGGTGGAGGCGGCCCAGGAGCATCTGGATGGCATTGTGGAGGAGGAATACGAGAGTGACGAAGACCAGGATGATGAAGAAGGCGGCAAAGGAGGTGGCAGATGAGCGCACCCAAGTGGCTTGAATCCATTATCCGCGAGTTTGGCGAGGCATTGTCGCTGAAGAACTTTGGTCTGAACGAGAGGGGGGCGGCTGTGCTGCGCTTTGAGACAGGCACATCGCTGCGCTTCGAGTATGCCTTTGATTCCCTGGTGCTGGCGATGGTGGTGCCTTCCACGGATGAGCCGGAGCATGTGCGCCGGGCTCTTCTGTATTCCCAGCCGGAACGGAGGCCTAGCTTCAGGCTCCGGGTCACGTATCTTGCCAAGAGCGAGAGCGTGATGATGGCGGCACGCCTTTCAGAACGAGAGGTCACTCTCGCTTCGATAAACACGGTGTTCAATGAGTTGTGGAACCTTGCTGAGGACTTCAGGAGGCGCAGCTTATGAATGTAAAAAGGACAACAGAATCCATACGCTTTGACAAAGGGATTTCCGTGGCGGAGTATGCCCAGGGCGAGGTAGGGCATTCCGCCAGGGAGAACCAGGAGCAGGCCTTGCTTCCTGGCTCAACCACTGTCAGCGAGGCTTTGGCCAACATTTTTCCAGAAGGCCAGAGTGTAACTGGAGAGATAATGAGCGCATTGGTCGCGGGCAATTCGGCGTTCCTTAGGACCCCGAATGGTTTCAACCAGATTGCAAGGGAGACTATCAGGCTTTTGCGCGTCAAGAATACGCCAGCCGCGCAGCGAGCCGTGCGTGAATTGGATGCATTATTGGCGGACACGGAACTTTTCGAGCAGTATCGCGCTGCTCTACTGGAATCATAGAGATGCTATCTAGACTGACAAATTTCAGCAACGTATTCAGCAGGTTCGGCGACTTGGTGCTGGCATTGCTGATTGTGTGCATCATCGGGCTGCTGATTATTCCGCTGCCCACGAAGATTGTTGACTTGCTCATCGCAACGAACATTATGATATCGACAGTGATGCTCATGCTGTCGCTGTATCTGCCTCGTGCCTTGAACTTCTCCACATTCCCGTCCATGCTGTTGTTTACCACCTTGTTCCGCTTGGCGTTGAACGTGACCACCACCCGTCTTATCCTGCTGAAGGGAAATGCTGGTGAAATCATCTACACATTCGGTAACTTCGTTGTTGGCGGCAACTTCGTTGTCGGCGCGGTCATATTCCTTATCATCACCATCGTGCAGTTCGTGGTTATTGCAAAAGGTGCGGAACGTGTGTCTGAAGTTGCGGCACGTTTCACATTGGATGCTATGCCCGGAAAGCAGATGTCCATTGACGCGGATTTGAGGGCAGGCGCCATTGACCAGGAAACCGCAAAGATGCGCAGAAATGAACTGGCAAAGGAATCTCAGTTGTACGGTGCCATGGACGGTGCCATGAAGTTCGTCAAAGGCGATGCAATTGCTGGTTTGATAATGACCGCCATCAACGTTGTGGGCGGTATCTGCATAGGCGCCTTCATGAACGGCATGGAGGTAATAAAGGCCATCCAGAAATACTCCATCCTGACCATTGGTGACGGTCTTGTCTCCCAGATACCCGCGTTGCTGGTATCCATCACCGCAGGTGTCATAGTCACACGTGTCGGTGATGAAAACAACAAGCCTTTGGGCCAGGATATCATAGACCAGTTCTTTGCGCAGCCGAAGGCAATCCTGCTGGGTTCCCTAATGCTGCTCTGCATAGGTCTCATACCAGGTTTCCCCAAAATTCAGATATTCGGCCTTGCATTGTTTGTGGCGGCGGTGGGCTGGAGCCTTAATTTGAAGGCCAAGATTGCGGCGGCCAGAAAGGCGAAGGCGGAGGATCCATTGGCTGCTGCTGCGCCTTCCGAGGGAAACCAGCCAAGGCCCAAGAAGAAGGAAGGGGACGATTTCTCCATGGTGGTGCCACTTACAGTCGATATTGACGCGGACATTCGCGGTGCCTTGACATACGAGGAATTGAATGACCAGATAATGACGATTCGCCGCGCCCTCTACCATGATCTGGGCGTGCCGTTCCCTGGCATCAACCTCAGTTTGAATCCAGCCATGAAAGACGGGCGCTACCGCCTGCTTGTGAACGAAGTGCCCGTGTCTGAAGGCGCATTGCGCAAGGGCTGGCTTTTCGCGTTGGAGAATGCGGACAACTTGGAGGCCACAGGCATATCCTACGAGAAAGGCAAGGCATTCCTGTCTGGCTATGAGACCAACTGGGTGAAAGAGGAGTTCAAGGCAAAACTGGATGAAAGCGGCATACGCTATCTGAATCTTAACGCAGTTCTGACCTATCACCTGTCAGGTGTTCTGCGCAGGTATGCCCACGAATTCCTGTCCTTGCAGGAGACTAGGCTTTTGTTTGACCACATGGAGCGTGAGGCACCTGAACTGGTAAAGGAAGTGCAGCGTGTCCTGCCTTTGCAGAAAATCACGGATGTGCTGCAGCGTCTGGTTCAGGAAGGCATCTGCATCAGGGATTTGAAGCGCATAACCCAGACGCTTATCGAGTGGGGGCAGAAGGAAAAGGACACAGTGCTGCTGGTGGAGTATGTGCGTTCATCCTTGTCCCGCTATATAAGTTACAAATTCTCTGGCGGGCAGAACATCATGGCGGCCTACTTGCTGGATCCTCAACTTGAAGAGCTGATACGCAAGTCCGTGAGGCAGACTTCTGGCGGCAGCTATCTGGCCATGGATCCCTCCACAGTACGCTCAATATTGGCTGTTGTGAAGAAGAACATAGGCGACCTGGCGAAGATACCGCAGAAGCCCGTCATTATAGTTTCCGTGGATATACGGCGCTATTTCCGCAAGATGATAGAAAAGGACTACTACGAGCTGCCGGTGCTGAGTTTCCAGGAACTGTCCCAGGAAATCAATATCCAGCCATTGGGGAGGCTTAAGCTGTGAATCTGATATTGAAAATAGTCCAGGGTCCCAATGCTGGGGCTGAGGTTGCCTTGATAGAAGGTGTGAATGTCAAGCTTGGCAAGAGCGATGATTGTGACATTGTGCTCAACGATCAGACTCTGCCAGACGTGGTCTGCGATATAGAGGTGGGTTCGGAACGCGTGATGATGCTGCTGCCTGGCGGCGCACAGGAGCGCATGGAGCCATATCGGGTAAAGGTGTTCGAGACCACGGCGATTGCCATCGGCCCTGCGGACGAACCCTGGGGGCCGCTTGTCTGGCCTGACCCTGAAGAAGAAAAGAAGGAGGAACCGCAGGAACCAGAGGAAGTGGCACCGCCACCCTCAAAATTCAAGAAATTGCAGGTGGCTTTGCTGGTGGTGCTGATTCTTGTTGTGGTGTTGGAGCTGTTGCTGTGGCTTTTCTGGCCGACAGTGAATGACTGCATGTCACGTATCAGGAAATGGTGGCAGGTTAAATACGAGGATTGGACGACTGATGAAATGGAGAAGGCCGCCAAGCCAATCCATGTGCGCACTTTGACGGAGATTGCGGAAGTGTACAAGGTGTCGGCAACAGTTCCCTCGCAGCATAGCGATAGGAAGGCGACGCTGGAAGGCAATGTGAGGACCAGGGCCGAGCGCTTGAGATTGACTGCCGAGGCATACAGTGTGCAGCCTAACTTGACTGTGAAGTTGACCGATGACGAAAC
>JAFSTJ010000509.1 GCA_017450525.1 Victivallales bacterium
AAAAAAAAGCGAACGACCAATTTGACAACATCATAAAAACCTCGGGTGGAGCGCAGCGACACCCGAGGATGCGCCACGCCTGAAGACTGCGGCTGCAGCGCAGCCGCACTGCCACTGCCTGGCCTTCCACACACCGCACAGCTACACGACCCAGGCGTGCTTCTTCACACCATGCCCCCCGGCATTGTGCGGCTGCTCCGCAGCCGTGGAGCAGTGGCGATGCACATCCGCAGGTGTCGCTGCGCTCCACCTGCGGTTATTCAAATGGGGCTGCTCCGCAGCCCTTTTCTGTGCATGGCTGCAGCAAAGCAGGCATCGTGCCATGGTTGCGCCCTTGCGGGCACTGGCCGCTTTGTGGCTTCAATTACCTACCCTCTTGGGGAACATAGCGTTCTCCAAAACCTTGCAAAGCCTTCAAAGCGGGTGCATCAATTTCAGGCAATTTTGCCAGTTCCGACATCTGTTCATCTTTCATTATGGCGTATGCGGGGATATGCTCTGCTTCAGCAATCATCTTTCGCACTGTTCGCATCTTGGCAAACCTAGTAAACTCTTCCTCGCCGAGTATCTCACGATAGTCTGTTCGTTCCTTTTTCTGCCAGTTATCCCCATCCCGATGTTCACTCCCATGTGCTTCAAGATATTCCACGCAGATGCACCAACAACTCTGCATTCCATCGCATACCAACTCACGCTTCACGGAAAGCACACGATGTCCTCGCAGAAAACTGTTCAATTCGTCCTCTAAAAATGATATGTCTATTCCTATTGCAGGAATCGAAAAGAATTTATACTGCATAAATCTGTACTGTAAAAAAAATCGCCCGCCTGACGACAGGATTCCACTTTCGCTTCGCGCCTGTCTGACGACTGTGCCTCGCGTCTCCGCCGCGCCCTCGCTCCGCTCGGGACGGCACAGGTCGCCAAGACGGCGCTCACGTCCCCTTGCTCAAGGTTGGCTTTGAATGGCAATCATTGAACTGGGACAAGAACGAGGCGGAAGCCGAGGATGCGGGACGAGGGGCCGCGGCTGCTGCGGTTCGCAGCATCGCAGTAGTCGGCGCTGTCGTACCAGCTGCCGCCACGGCCCACGCGGCGCGAGCCTGATGAGACTCCCACAGGATCCTTCACATCGCTTTTGGAATAATCGCCATACCAATCCCTGCACCATTCCCAGACATTCCCAAGCATGTCGTACAAGCCCCATGCGTTCGGACTCTTTTGCCCTACGACATGTGCCTTTCCACCGCTATTGCCATAATACCAGGCGATGTAATCCAGATTTCCATAACGCTCTCTTGTTGTCCCTGCACGACAGGCATACTCCCACTGCGCCTCTGTGGGAAGGTCAAAGTCAAGGTGTATATTGGCACGCAGTCTACCTAGGAACGATTCAGCATCCACCGCATTGCCTTCGGGCCAGCCTTTGCCCTTTTTTTTACCACGAATGTCATCGTAGGATACTTCTCCCACGGGGAGAGTGGCCCCTTTAAAGAGTGACGGATTGTTACCCATGATGAGTTCCCATTGTTTTTGTGTCACTTCAAACACGCCTATGTAGTAGTCCTTCGTCAGCGTGACTTTATGTTTATCTGAAGAGTATTCTCCCATCGTGAAGGTGCCAGCGGGAATCCTTCGCAGCCACAGTTCAGTTGTACGGCAGGCTTCTTCATTGAATTTGGGGGCATTGACACTTGAACGTACTTCATACGATTTCAAATCCAATATTATATATGGACTGTTGAATATTACCGATATTTTCTTATATAGTTCATTAGAACGCGCCATAACGGCATTTCCATCTTCCGCCGACAACTCCCTCAATTCATTGCCTAGGCGTTCCAATTCCTTCCAGTCACACTGTTTGTAGGCAGTGTCGGCATCCTTCTTGCACCGTTTTATGTGGCATTCCTTTACTTGCGCCAGGACGACTTTTCCATCTTCCGCAGACAACTCCCTCAATTCATTGCCTAGGCGTTCCAATTCCCTCCAGTCACACTGCTTATAGGCAGTGTCGGCATCCTTCTTGTACAAGTTTATGTGGCATTCCTTTGCTTGCGCCAGGACGGCATTTCCATCTTCCGCAGACAACTCCCTCAATTCATTGCCAAGGCGTTCCAATTCCTTCCAGTCACCTTTGTCAAATGCGACCCGTGCCTCCGTCTTGAGCCTGCTGATTTCTTATTTATGTTTATGACTAAAGCGGCAACTATGAAAATTAAAACGGCGCAGGCAATGGCGCTGACAATATAGATTGTCTTCCGTATACTTTTCCTATATTCAGCCGCACTCAATTGCTGGCACTGAACTATCTGATCTTTTGAGTCGGCATATTCGCCAAGAGCCGTGAACAGCTCAATTGCCCCATCGTATTTTTTCTCATCGCGGAGTGCCAATGCCTTTTCGTATCGGCATTGCAGTATCTGCTCCTTTGAGTCGGCATATTCGCCAAGTGATTTGAACAGCTCAATCGCCATATCGTATTCCTTGGCGTTTCTGAACTTTACCGCTTTTTCATACATAAGCGTCATGGCATTCTCTGTACACTGGCTTGCCATTTCATCTGCTTCTGGGACGAAGTCGGTGCATGTTCTGAATTCCTCAGCCAGAGCCTTCCAGTCATCAAGAGAAAAATCACCTTCCGTCATGGCTTGGCCTTTTTCAAACAGCTGTTTGTATTTTTCCTGCCAATACTTCTTGATGTTCTCCGCATTTTTTTCGCATTGCGTTTTCAGAGCTTCAGAATCACGATAGCCATCCAGTGCACCGAACCCCTTCCCCAATTCAAGAAATTCATTGTAGCACGTTAGGGAGTGGTCATCAGCCCTGCTATATCTGAACCGTGATGCCAGTTCATTGTAACGTCGTTCGTCCTTCTGCTTTTTTACAAACGCCTGCAAGCGCGCCTTCAGCGGCGCATCCGCAAAATCCATAGCCAACTTGAAGTTCGTCTGTTTGTCCAGGTCTGCATACAGCATAGGCAGTTCATCTTCGTTTTTCAGCTTGTTTTCTGCCAGCAGCAAGGAGAGGTATGCCTCGGCGTTTTCTGGGTCCTTGTCCAGCACTTTGTTGCTGTATTCGATGGCCTGGGAAAAATCCCCAGTGGAAATAAATATACGCACCCGTTTCAGCAGCGGCTCCACAACTGACTCCGCCTGCGCGGGGGCGGCTGCCTTGGTGGCGGCCTTGTCGCCGCCAAGCACCTTCTTTATGCCATGCAGAATATCCTGAATGAAGCCTATCTTCGACATGTCCTGGCTCTGCAGCATGGAGAGTTCCTCAGGTATGTCGTAGGCGTCCATGTCCTTGTAGCAGGGGATGAGCAGGCGTGAGCGGTCCTTCTTCATAAGAGCCAGGTAGCGGCTCCATTCGTTCCTCACCCACACGGCGTTGAAATACTCCTTCTTGGAGCCGATGACCAGCATCACCTTGGCGCTGTTCAACGCCGCGAATATGTAGGGCTCGTACTGCTGCCCAAGCTTGTCCTCCAGCGTGATTCGTGCGAAGAACACCTTGTAGCCAGCATTGACCAGCTGGTAGTATATGTCCTGGGCGATGGCGGAATCCTTGGTCCTGCTGCCGCCGTCCGTGGTCTCCTTGTAGCAGATGAACACGTCAAAGGGCTTCTCCTGCGCCGAGATGGCGAGGATGCCCTTCTGTATCTCGGAGATGCGCTTCGCCTCGGCCTCGTAGATGTCCCGCTGGGCCGCGTCCGCATGCTCCAGGGCGGACTTGTAGTCCCCGTCGGCCAGGATCGATTCGTACTGCACCCGGTGGCAGGTGGGGATGCGCTCGTGGGACAGCGGGTCCTCCACGTACTCGATGCCATAGCGGGCGAGCACGAGCCCCCAATACGCCTCTGGGTCGTCCGGCAATTCCCTTACGACTGCCTCGTATGCGTCCGCCGCCTTGTCGAAGTCGTTGAGCTGCCTGAAATGCTCAGCACGGGCGTATAGTTGTTCAGTGTGCTCTGAATTCAGTTTCGGAAAAGTCGTCGTAGAACCGCAGGCGGGACATTCCCCGACCGTCGCTCCCTCTGGAAGCTCCACCATGTACCCGCACATCTTGCACTGAATGTTCGCCATCAGTTCACACTCCTAGTTTATATTCCTTTATTGTCGATATACGCATTTTACGATTTGCAATCACTTCAAAATCTTCAGGCGGTTTGCCCTATCCGCAACCGCATCTTTGATTTGCGCACAAAGTTTTTTTGCCTCGTCCGACTTGTTCTCCCGCAATGTCTCCTTCAACTGTCCCAGTATCGCGGAAATCTCCTTCTCCTGGGGCTCCACCTCGGGCCTGCTCATGGGGTCGGCATATCTGATGGCGTCCCGCACTTCAGATACATCGCGCCGAATGTCGTTTGGAACAGTTTTCAGCATGGCGTCCACATCGGCCAGGATAAGTTTCCAGTTGGACACATTTGCCTGAACCTGTTCCCCCGTCTGCAGGATTGCCTCCTGCGCGGCGCCGATGGCCAGCACTTTCCATGCGGTAATGCCGATTATGATGACTTGCAATGCTGCGTACCAGGAAAACTGAATAGCCCAGACACCAGTCAAATCCAGCAAGACGAACAATACAGCCATGACTGCAGTCACACACAGATATGACTTGAGCGCCAGAGGAAATGCCAGGTTCGTTATATAGTCCTCTTTGACTTTATTCTCAAGCTGCCACAGCGACGCACCTGAAAGAAATACGGCAAGAAGAAGGGAAACACAAGCCGTATGGACAACGGCATCCTTGTGAATGGGAATGTAGATGGCACTCACTATTGCAATCCCCACAACCACCGCGGCAATTATGCGTTTTTGACACTGATTCATTTATGTTCTCCTTTTTGTTATCAGGACAGTTTCTCACCGCACTCCAGGCAGAACTTTGCGCCTGGAACCACTGGCTTCCCGCATTTCGGGCAAACAGGCGGCGCCAGCGGCGCACCGCACTCCAGGCAGAACTTGCCCTGCTTCACCTTGGCGCCGCATTTCGGGCATGTGACTTCCGCCACTTCTGGCTGAACCACCTTCTCGCCGCACTCCAAGCAGAATTTTGCGTTCTGCGGCAACTTGGCTCCGCACTTGGCACAAACAGCAGCTGCGGCACTTGCCGCCGTCTGTGGCTGTGCAGCCTGGGGTGCCTGTACATTGCCGTCCAGTGTCCCCTGGAGCATGGAGCCTATCTTGTTGGCAACGGAGCCGCCGACACCAGTTATCATGCCCATGCCAATGCCCATATTGGTGAACTGCCCCACCGCCTGGTTGCCAGCGACCCGTTCGGCGACATCGAAGCCGCGCTCGTCCTGGTATGTGTAGCCCTCGATGGAGCGCTTCTGGGCAATGCCCTGGGCCTCAATCACCATTTTCTGCGCCGCAGTCTGCTGGTCGATCAGGCCGACCTGCTGGCGAAGCTTCGCCTCCGCCACGTCCGCATATTGCCTGAAATGGAGCTGCTTGAAGCGCTGGTAGTTCTTGTCGTCCTCAGGCTTGATTATCGTGGTCACAAAGAACCGTTCAAGGCTAACGCCGTATTCCTGGAAATCTGGCCTAAGCGCCTCGTGGAGTGCCTCCGACATTGCCTGGAGGTATTCGTCTATCTGGAATATGTTGAGCTTGTTCTCGCGTATCAGGGAGACGATGTATGGCTTGACCTTGGTCATTAGGAAAGCACGGAACTTCTGGACAAGCTGCGTCTGCGTGATGCCGTGCTCTGTCCCGACCACTTTTATGAGCAGCTTTCTTCCGTCCTCGATGCGCAGGGACATCTCGCCGCTTGCCCCAATCTGGATGGGGAAGCCGTAAGTCGGCTCCACATACTCCATCTTCGTATTCGTTCCCCAGATGATTGCCATCTGCTCCGTCTTGTTTATGAAGTACACCTCGCAGTGAAACGGCGTCTGGTCTCCAGTGGCCTTGTTGAAGAATCCACTTGCAATAGGCATGTTCTGCGTGGTGAGCGTATGGCGTCCAGGCCCGAATGTATCCAGTGCCTGTCCATTCATGAAGAACACAGCCTCCTGGGATTCATGGACGATCAGTTGGCTTCCCGTGTTAAAGTCCTCACATGGATGCTTCCAGATGAAGGTCTGGTTGTCGCCTTCGTACTTGATGATTTGTGCAATCTGGTCTGACATTGTTAATGATTTTATTCTTCAGATGTTATTGTAAAAAATGACATAAAAAAAGCGTTTCAATCCGTGATGTTCTGAGGTCTGCTACAACCATACTGAGGCACGAAAAGAAACGCTCAAAGTCAGAGCGTGCCCAACGTGTGCCTCAGTGGAGTTAATGAAGGTAGCAGTTTCAGAACATCACAAAGCACAATACCAGTTTATCAAAACTGGCTATGTCAAAAAAAATAAGTCTGTTGTTCTAATGAGATATTACTCCTGGTTAATCGTCAACAATCGCTTTTCAAAGCAATCAAACTAAATGAATGTGCGTACTATAATGCAATAACTGGATTTTGTATTGCTAATTTTCAAAAATCTCCAAAGACAATTTCATCGCAACAATTCCATGATGACAAATCCTCATTGTTCGCAAACATATCCGTCACAGAATCTGATTGGAATGTCGAAGTTGAATTAATCGAGAATCCAAGTAAAATATCGCCTAATCGCTTTGCCATAAGGTTGGACAATCCAGTCCTGAAATCAAGAGTCAAATGTGAATATGCACCCATTTCACGCAACAATCACCACATTTGACCATTTGCACCACAGTTGGTGCATTCAGACATAAGCGCACGCATTTGGTGAAAAGACGAATGAAACAATACGGCTCAATCTACGGAGATAACAATGCACGAATTTGAAGGGAAATGGATTACAACGGCGGAACTCGCCGCATTGCCGACATACAATGTCTATCATCGACAACTGGACAAATCAGCCGCGCCTAATCCATATTCCAGCGTCAACAACAGGCATGTCCTCTCCCGCAAGAAGTTCAACCTGGATGCGGTGGAGCCTGGCAGGATATACATCACCGCAGACGACTACTACAAGTTGTACATCAATGGACATTTTGTCGGACAAGGGCCCGCACCCTGCCACCCCATTCGCCAATACTACAATGAGTTGGACATAACACCATTTCTCCTGGCAGGCGAGAATACCATAGCCGTGCATA
>JAFSTJ010000510.1 GCA_017450525.1 Victivallales bacterium
CCTTGTCCACCCATACTGCCTCAAGATTGCAGATGTCCTTGTAGTAATCTGCGATTTCTCCCCAGGTATGGTGCTCGGAGGTTGCCACGGTGAATGTCTCCCCGAAAGCACGGTCATTCAAGAGCAGTCCTGAAATCATTCTCGCCACATCGCCTGCCCAGGACATTGTGCCCTGGATTTCCTTTGCCTGTATCGGCAGGACCACCTTCTTCCCTGCACGGGCCCTGCCTACGGTGTAGTGCGCCTCCAGCGTCACCAGCTGGTAGCGCTTAAGTGAATATGTTATCGCGGGGCGTATGATTGTCCAGTTTTTGCGCTCAAAAGAACGCAGAATGTTCTCGCCACGAGCCTTGAAAATGCAATAATCGTCCGAATTCTTCAAGAGGACATTTTTTGTTGCATCAATGAGGCGTGGGGATGTCTCCTTTATCGGGTGCTCCTCGTCAGCATAAATGCGGTATGTAGAGAGATAAATGTAGTGTCCAGTCGTCTGCAGCATTTCAGGAAGCGCCCTAGCCACAAGCCTTGTAGGATAAATCATGAAATCCACAACCGCGTCATAGTTCTCCGAGAGAACTTGTTTGCGCAAACTCATTTCCTGGAGGACATTTCCCGTTATAAAACGAACATTCGGGTATGGCATTTCAATGACATCCAATGCCACTGCGGTAATCTGGTGTCCCGCCTCCGCCAGCAACGGAAGAAGATACTTGCCCATCGCACCTGTCGCACCAAGAATTAGAATCTTCATAGTCGTGTCTCCTGTTAATCTTTCAAGTTCCGCAAAAGGATTTTACTGGCAAGTTGCCTGGATATGACCAGATAGTTCCTTTCACCATACACCATTGGATATGGCCCATTTGGGAAATACATCAGCATGCGCACGGCATACAGCAGCAAAAATGCCAGCAACAATAAAACATGCCACATTCTACTGCATGCGAAAAAACGCATCACTGCCTCCACACGGGACGAAAGTCTGGGTTGCCAAACATTGAGTACAAGCATGGCAGCAAGTGTAAGCAACACAAATATGGTCAGCGGGCAATATGCCAGGCTGTCCATAATTCTTCCTTGCAACAGGCATAGCGTGGAATGCCCCAGCCCGCATCCAGGACAAGGAATGCCAAACAGCATCCTGGTGGGGCAGAGTTCAGCCCTGCCCAAAAACAGAAGATTGACGCCTGCCACAACTCCCCAAATCAATGCAAGCCATACGAAAGACAGCCAGGGTGACGACAGTTTCTTCAATCTAACTGAATTTGAACAGGGATTAGTCAATGGTTACATATTGTCCAAGAGATATTCCAAATCTGCGGCAGCCTCGCGCAGGGTGCCAGGATACTTGGCGCCACCGCCAATGCTTATGACGCACTGTCCCTTGACTGCTGGGAAGCCATTGCAGCGCATGATGGAGAGCATCTCCTTGACCTCAGCATTGCCACGCGCAAATTCTGTTTCCTCGCCATTGTACTTTGCATCCACGATGTCCAACTGCACCATTGTCTTGATGAAGCGTCCCGCCTTGTATGACTTTGAGAATGGAGCCTCGCCTGCGGCAGCGAAGTTGGCTGGATTGAATGCAAAGCCAAACGCCTTCTTGTATGCGGCAAAGGCATTCGCAGCGGAGACAGCAGTCTGCACGCCATTGGCAAACAAGAGTTTCATACCCTTGGGCACCTTGATTGCATCGTATGGATATGCTGGCAATATGACCATGCCTATCTTGGCTTCCTTTGCCTTGTCAACAATCGCCTGGGGCTCATCGCTTATAAACGGCACCCGCAATGCACTGACCGCAATGCCGCCCTTGGACAGTTCGGCCACAACACCAGCCAATTCCTCGGCCTTCATATTGGCGGCCGTCTTGCCCTGCACATAATCCAGTTCCACATACTTTATGCCAGAGGCCTTCAGGTTTTCTATCATTTCTGGCACATAGCGGCCTGCCAAACGCGACGAGGCGGTCAAAATGCCAGGAAGCATGCGGCTTGCCTTGTCCTCAAACAACTTTGCCCTCTGCCTGACGCAGTCCGCGCACTCAGGATTGTCGCAAAGTGCAGCTGCTGGATCAGCCTCGAATTCCTCCTGCAACACCTCGTATATGCGGTCTGCACGCATGAGCCTGACCTGCGCATTGCCCAGTTGGAATTGTGTGATGGCATTGGCTTCACGCAGGATGCACTCCAGCCCGATGAAATCCCTGTGGGGACCTGGATAGTATTTCCAGGTTTTCTTGATTTTCTTGCCACCGACCACGAATTCAGCAGAGGCGTCCCTCATATATGCCAGTTTATTGACTGCCTCGATGAAATGCAGGAATGTATTGCGGTCCTCATCGCAGCCCAGCAGGCAGATGTATGCGCCGTTTTTGGCCATCCAGCCAAATGGCGTGTTCCAGCCGTGCACCGTGTCCGCCTTCCAGTGGTCCTTGACGATTTCCTTTGCCTTGGGGCCGACTGCGCAGACTGTACCCAGCGGGCATGGGCTAATAACCGCCCCTGGACGCTGCTTGATAAGTTCAGTCAAAATGCCCAACTTTGCAAAGACTGGCAGAACCAGAGTCCCTTTTGGCCCCAAGGCCTCCTGCAATGCGTCCAACACTGCCTCTGGGCCGCCATCAACCTCGCCCAGGCTGACATAGGAACTATGAAGCATCATAACCGCGCCTTTCGGCAACCCTGCGTCCTTGAACGCCTTCACAATGTCTTTCTTCGTAAGCATATTGACCTTCTCCGTAATTTTATTGTGAGCGCCATTTGGCGCTCGCTCAAGTTGATATAATTAATGGGGCTAAAACAAGCCATTTTCTTGGGTCACACCCTCAATTCGGCGTTGACCACGCCAGTTCCAGCCTCAGCCAGCAATGGGCGCACATTCTCCGCCAGGAATTCGCGCACTTGCTGCGGCGCCCTGCCAACATAGCGGCTGGCATCCAGGGAAGCACCAAGCGTGTCCGCAATTGCGGCGAATGCGGCGTCGCCCTTGAGACGCTGCAGCAGATCATTGTCCCCACCTTCAGCCTTGACACGCTGCGCGGCTGCCTGGGAATGCACCCTGATGCGCTCGTGGAGTTCCTGCCTGTCCCCACCTGCCTTGACAGCATCCATCATTATGTTTTCAGTCGCCATGAACGGCAGTTCCTCGTTCAGGTGCTTCTCAATCACCTTTGGATACACCACCAGACCAGAGGACACGTTGGCGAAAATATCCAAGATTGCATCCACCGCCAGGAAACTCTCCGCTACAGCAAGACGCCTGTTCGCCGAATCATCCAGCGTGCGTTCAAGCCATTGTGTAGCTGAGGTGATAGCGGGATTTAGGGAACTTGTTATGACAAAGCGTGCAAGTGAACCAATGCGCTCCGAACGCATCGGATTGCGCTTGTATGCCATGGCGGACGAACCAATCTGGCTCTTTTCAAAGGGCTCCTCCACTTCCTTCTTATGCTGAAGTAGGCGTATGTCGTTGGAGAATTTTGCGGCAGACTGCGCTATGCCGGAAAGCACGTTCAACGCACGACTGTCCACCTTTCTGGAATAAGTCTGTCCCGAAACTGGATAGCAGCCAGAGAAGCCAGTCTTTTCGGCTATTTTCTGGTCCAGTTGGCGGCATTTCGCATGGTCGCCATTGAATAGTTCCAAGAAACTTGCCTGCGTTCCAGTGGTGCCCTTGGAGCCCAGCAGTTTCAATGTGGAAAGGAAGTGGTCTATGTCCTCGATATCCAGAAGCAGTTCATTCATCCAAAGGCAGGCCCTTTTGCCAACGGTGGTGGGCTGGGCAGGCTGGAAATGGGTGAACGCCAGCGTGGGCATGTCAGCATACTTTTCCGCAAAGTCCGCCAGTTTAGCCAGGACGGACAGCACCTTGCCGCGCAGCAACTCCATTGCCTGGCGCATGATAATAATGTCGGTATTGTCGCCCACATAGCAGGATGTTGCGCCCAGGTGAATGATGGGCTTTGCATTTGGGCATTGCACTCCGTATGCATAGACATGGGACATCACATCGTGGCGCACCTTGCGCTCCTGTTCCTCAGCCACCTGGAAGTTGATATCGTCCTGGTGCTGCTTCATTTCATCTATCTGATCCTGTGTAATGTCCAGTCCCAGTTCCTTTTCAGCCTCTGCCAGAACTATCCACAATTTCCGCCAAGTGCGAAACTTGTTTGTGGCGGAGAATATGTGCTGCATTTCGGGGCTTGCGTACCGCGTTGAAAACGGACTTTCAAAAACATCGTAGTTAGACATTGTGGTTCCTTATTGTTTGACTTTGTAAATTTAATTGCGCTAATTTAAGTCAATGGATAATATTTTCAATTGCAAAACCCATGCACCGCACTATATTCACGACATTTTTGGGAATTATACAACTTGTACAAATCAAATCGGAGGCATTTCAAATGTTTAAAATGGGTTGCGTCAAGGTGGACATCACACCTAAGTTTCCAGTTTTCCTGCGTGGCTACGGTGCGCGCAACTGCTTGTCCAACGGAATAGAGGAACGCCTTGAGGCGGGTATCATGGTCTTCAAGGAAGGCAACAAAAAGCAACTGCTTATTACAGTTGACAACACAGGCATTGACATTGTGCAGTGCAATAGAATATACGCGGACCTGAAGGCGGCTACTGGATATGACGGCAAAAACACATTCCTGTGCTCTTCACATACGCATTTTGCCCCTGGCTTTGAACCTTATACCGTTACATTCCCTGGTGGCGACATTCCACTTGGCCGTTATCCCGCAGAACCCAAATACTACAAGTTCTGGATTAAGCAGGTTGTGGAAGGCATCGTCCAGGCCGAGGCAAACATGGAGGAAGTGGAGATTGAGGAGGCGGTAATACCCGTGTCTTCCGTGTCCTTCAACCGCAGAACCGTGGTCAAGGAAACAGGCAAAGTTGAAACAAACTACACCTGGCCAACAGCAAAGATTGACAGATATAACATCCAGCCAGTTGATACTGAATTCAATGTATGGCGCTTCAAGGCGGGCGATACAATCAAGGCAATCGTTGGCCGCTTCAGCTGCCACCCCGTCACTGGCGGGCAGAACTTCTATGGAGTTTCTGCGGACTATCCAGGATATTTCCAGAAGTACATCAAGGAATTCTTCGGCTGCCCTGGCTTCTTCATACTGGGCGCGGCTGGCGATGTGGTGCCAATGCAGAGAAACGGCACGGCGCGCAAGGACATCGGCATGATTCTGGCGTCTGCAGTTCGCCTGGCTGAGCGCAAGTTCCAAAAGGCCACCAAGCCCAAAGTGGACTTCACAACAGTCAATGTGCCACTTAAGCTGCGCGTCAAATGCAACCGCAAAAAGGCAGATGCATTGTGGAACGCTGCACTTGAAAAGGCAAAAGGCGAAAAGGAGTATGACGAAAACCTGGGCTGGATCACATACAAATACAACTTTGTCAAGATGTATCCCAGCGATGACGTGGAAGTTCCATTGCGCCTCATGCGCCTTGGCACAAAGGTTCTGGTAGGAATGCCATTCGAGGTGCTTACAGCAATCGGCGTGAAGTTACGCGAGGCTTGCCCGAATGCAGTGCTTACCTCGATCACAGGCGGCTACGAGGGCTACCTGCCCATGTCCATGGAATACAAGAGAGGCGGCTATGAGGCAACCTGGGGGCCACGTTTCAACTTTAAGGCTGGCGAACAGATGCTCGCTGCCGCCATCAAGGCCGTCAAGGAATTCTAAAGGCACGCTAATTCTTTTGTCGTGTTTCCGCTATGGCAACCTGAGTGGGTGCCGCAATCGGCGCCCACATATAAAAACTAGGAGAACAGAATGCGTAACCTTGCCATATTGATGCTGGTATTGCTGTTGCCCCTTTTTGCAGGAGAAGGCATTTCGCTGATCGAGAACGGCGGCTTCAATACAGAGGACGGCGCACTTAGTGGCTGGAGCGTCAGGAATGGCGGTCTTGGCACGACAAAGGCGGCAAAGGGCGTATTCAAGGCAAATGTCACCAAGTTGTCGGAGCGTCCATGGACAATGGAACTGCACCAAATTGTGCAGTCGCCAGTGCCGCAGGGTGGCCTGGTTGTAATTGAATTCGAGTACAACATCAGCGCAGGCTACTCATTCAACTTCTATTGGCAGGTGGAAAAATCACCTTGGCCCAAGTTGCTATCCATGCATTTGGACAAGGCGGACGGCTGGCAGACTGTGCGGGCCGCAGTCCCCATACACGAGGCACTGCCTGAAAAAAGCACTGCGCTCTCATTCCACCTTGGCGGGACAGTTGGCACTTTCGAGCTGCGGAACCTGTCCCTCACGCTGCTTCCTGAAGGCAGTTCCCCCAATCAGGTGGAAAGCACGGTGCAGCCTGTACTAGGCGGTGACTTCTATGACAAAGACTGGCGCAACCTGGCGCAAAAGCGCCTGCAAGGCTTACGCACAGTGGAATACACGCTGCAATGGAAGCCAAATGCAGAGGTGAAGGTGCGTCAGTTGAGCAGGCCTTTCAGTTTCGGCGTGGAATGCCCCCTTTCGTTCATGGCGTTCAAGAACGTGCCAAAGGAAATTGACAAGAATCTTCTTCCTCAATATGTGATGAAAATCGTACTGGACAGGTCGCTTTTCGATACCATTACATTCAGCGATGGACTTACCTGGAGAGACTATGAGGCATGGGGAAAAGAGGTTCTTGCACCGCAACTCAATAACATGCACAAACTAGGCTTCAAGGTTCGTGGACATGCGCTCTATATCCCTGCCTTCATGTTCGCGCCAGTTAAATGCCGCAAGATGCAGGTTGCCCAACTGGATGCTGCCTTGAGGACGCATATCGCCGAGAAAGCAAGCGTTCCAGGCTTCGACCAGTGGGACGTGGTACATGGGGTAATGGACTACCAGGAAATCTACAACCTAATCGGCGTGGAAAGCCTTAGCGACGCATTCATAACTGCCAAGGAAAATGCAAAGAACTCGCTGCTCTGCATAAGCGACTTGAATTCCATCTGCGCACAATCGGAAGTGCCTCTGCATGACACGGTAGAATTCATCAAATGGTTGAAGCAGGACGGCAAGGGGCCAGAGGCAATCGTGCTGGGATGCACCGTCAACAGGCCAGACGTGGCGCCACAGGCAATGGAAAAACGTCTGGACTATGTGCAAAAAGAACTTAAAATACCAATTTTCATTGCGGGCTTCGCTGTAAACGCTGAAAACGATGAACAGCAAACCGCAATGATGCAGGATTACCTCACATTGTTCTTCTCTCATCCAGGCGTGCATGGCGTCACTTTCGGTGAACTTTGGGCGGCAGCCAGACTCAATCCCCGCATGGCATTGCTGGATGAGAAACTTAATGAAAAACCTGCCTTCGCTGCAGTGAAGAAACTGCTGAATGAAACCTGGCTCACAAATGCAACTGTACGCACGGATGCAAAAGGCAAGGCCACATTCAAGGCATTCAAGGGAGAATATGAGTTTTCTTCCGAGAA
>JAFSTJ010000511.1 GCA_017450525.1 Victivallales bacterium
CCCCCGACACGACTTGTCGCGTGTCGGGGGGGATTTGTATTGATATTCAGGATTTTTCGTTGTCCCTTATATCACGGGGCGGGTTGGGATCTGATGCCACAAGCCGTCACTCACTTTCTCCAGTGTACCTGCTTTTACCTTCCTTTCAAGGGCTCGATTGATGCTGTCAATCTTCATGTCGGGACGGATTTTCAAGATGTCCTGCTTGGTGAACACCGATGGTATCTGAGTGAATATCTTCTGCCAGACGCTCAGTGAGCTGGGTGCTTCGGGAGTGACTTCCTTTTTCTTCTTCTCATCATACATTTTGCCCAGCAGGCGCAGCGAGTTCTGTAAGGAGTATTCGGCAACGAGAATAGCCATGTCCACGGTCTCCTTAGTCTCTTTCTCCGTTTCGGGATGGTCTGAGCTGAGGAGATGGCAGACGGCTGCTGCCCTGGCGCCGTTTATTGCGGCTCGTATGCGAAAGGAATTAAGTACCAAGTCATCATACTGTAGGGCAAGCAATCCCTTACCAATGCACCATTTCTTTATGGCTGCGTTGGTCTTTGGCATGTCAAGAAGGCCAGATGCCGAGGAAAGCCGTTCTATGGCCTTGTTGATATTGGCAATCTGCTCTGGGGTGTATTCTGCAAAGTCGGCGGGATACAGTCTGATGCCCATAGGCAGGAAGGCCAGTAGGAAGCGCTGGCACAGGCCGTTTTCGAGGTTTTCTCCCCCGAACAATCTGCGATAGGCGCCAGGGGTTCCCAGGGAGAGCATATTGAGCGTGACCGGACCATCGTAGGAGATGGAGGAATCGCTGACATAGTTCCGGCCGTCTTCTTCCCACGTGAAGGCATGACGGAGCATCGTGGACCAATCGTAGTACGCGCCGCTTCCATTTGCAACGACAGCGTCAATCTCCGATTCTTGTATAAAGATACACCGCCCTTGTGCATCTTTCAGGCAGTCATATATTCCGGCGTTGCTGCCCGCGCCACGGCAGAACCGACGGGGGAGCTTTGGCTTCACCAGTTTCTCATCGGCACCTCGGGTCAGGCGGGCTTCCTTGAATGCATCGATGGCCTCCCGAGCCTTCTTGGCTTCCTGAGTCAGCGGCTCCACCCAGGGTTGGACCTGGTCTCTGATAGCAGATTTGCCTCCGCCTGCCTCGGCTACTATGCCTACCAGGAAGGCAGTCATCTGTCTTTCAGATCTGCTTGACCAGTAGCGGAACCTGACCTGGTCGGCATAGACTCCGGCAATGGACAGTGTGGCCAGCAGGACGGCCATCTTCTCTTCCTTCGGAGTCCCCTCCAGGGTATCTTTCAGACCGAGTGGCAGATTTCTCATCACCTTCTTCTCCAGATTCTCTATCAAGTCGGGGTCCACTCGCCACCATCCGTCAGGAGCGGCATTGAAAGTTGCCAGTACGGAGCTCATCTCTTTCCAAATGCCCATAGCGGGCTTCGAATTGAGGGCAGATTTCAGTGTTGCCTGAAACTCCGCCTCTTTTAGTCCATAACGAGGGATGAAGATGGTAAGCAGTTCCTCTTTAAAGCCGGGGAGGCTTCTGAAGCCCTGCATTATGCGATAAACGTATTTGTTCCTGTCACCCTGTTTTGGCGCTCCTTTGTGCTGACGTTCCCACTCTTCCACCAGATTCCTTATCGGGATACCCTCATAGCAGAAAAAGGATTCAACCCCCGACATGTCTGTGTCGGATGTCGTAGCTGGCGCTCCAGAAATGGAGGTTCTTGGAGACGAACTGCAATCATCTGTGGCACAGGGAGTTGTGGCCGTACCTGCAGCTTCCTCGCTGAACAGGAGTTCATCATCCCGATATATCGTGTCGCCCGTAAGGAAAAAACCGCTTGCCGGACTGCTTGGGGCGGGGTCGTAGGAGATGCCCAGCTGGAATCCCAGTCCAGCCTGAGCCTCACTGATACTCATCCCTTTGGGACGTATGCCCACAATACGTGTCTTGCCTCTGAAGCTATCCTCCATATAGGCAATACCCAACGCTTTCTCCCTGCCTTTTATCGCTTCCTTATACAGTTTTTCGGGATCGACATTGGGGTCATCGTTGTCAAATCCGAACAACATATTCGGCACAGCACTCTCAGCGTGACGCCACCCGTCAGTAAACTCCTTGGCTTGCCAGCAAACGGGAATCATGTAACGTTTTTTAATTTCATTCACTTCCTCATCATCGCTCCAGTCCTTCACCTGGGCGCGTGCCTTCGCTGTTACCTCACGGGCTTTTTCCAGCAGCTTGTCAAACTGCTCCGCATTCTCAATGCTTGAAATCTCATGCACTCTCGAAATCAGAGTGGAACAACTAAAAATTTTCATAATAATAAAATTTTAATGTTAAAATGGACTACCTCGGTAATCCTCATGCCTCCCTATCACGAGGCTCTCATAAATGCACCCAAAGGTGCTCCAGTCATTTATGGGTAAAATGCCACTTTCGGCCCAAAAACGCCGAAAACAAGCACTCTTCCCATACATAAAGCGTTCAGCCCCTTTGGAGCGCAAAACAACTATTTTGAAAATCCCAAAAAGCAGAAACGCTGATGCAATGACGTCAATTCCTTAAGAATGAGGAAAAAACATTCCTCTTACATAGGTAAGGAATTGAGACCGTCGCGACCCCCTTTTTCTTATTTTGAACATTATCCAGGTTTGGCACATAACCATACTAAGGTTATCCAGCCAGCCACACTAACCCTTAAAACTATTTACTATTATGGCAAACACTAACATCGGGCACATCAACTATTCACTATCCATGAAGCCCACAAAACCAGGCGACGCAGACAGCCCCAAGAAGATTTACGCCTCCATCCAGTCGGACGAGACCGTAAGCCTCTCAAGTCTCGCACAGCACATGTCGGAACACAACACCCCATTCTCCGCAGGCACCATCCTCGGCGTGCTGAGAGATTTCGTATCCTGCGTGACAGAGCTCCTTCGTCAGGGCTACAGCATCACCATCGACGACCTGGCCAAAATCTATCTCACGGCCACCTGCAAACCCTCAGACAACGTGCAGGAATTCAATCCCGCTCAAGACATCACGAGGCTCAACGTCCGCTTCTCCCCGTCTGACACCGTACTGGCCAAGGTCAATACAGACATCGACTGGAACTTCGTCATGACCCGCGAACAGCAGGCCGAAGCCAAGAAGCAGGCCAAACTCAACCTCCCCCAAAGCGAAGGCAGCACCAACTCAGGCTCCGACAACCAAGGCGGAAACTCAGGAGGCAACGACGATAATGCAGAGGGGCAGACAGAGTGATGAGGCATCTTCGATGCCAGTTCAGAGTGCACAGTGCAGAGTTCACAGTTCAAAGTGCACAGTTCATAGTTCAAAGTTCATAGTTCACAGTTCATAGTTCAAAGTTCATAGTTCACAGTTAAACGTTAAACCTTACACGTTAACCGTTAAACCTTACACGTTAACCGTTAAACCTTACACGTTAAACATTACACGTTAAACATTACACGTTAACCGTTAAACCTTACACGTTAACCGTTAAACCTTAAACATTACACATTGAACATTAACCCCCGACAACGACACACGACATTGTCGGGGGGTCTTTTTTTTCTTGTTTTGGTGGTTTAGAGGTTAGGTCGTTTCTCCCTTTCTCCCTTTCTCCC
>JAFSTJ010000512.1 GCA_017450525.1 Victivallales bacterium
TATTCCCCCTTATGGGTATAAATTATATGCGACCGCTAGGTCATAGCCCAAACGACCGCAAATGCGTTCCCATCTTTCCTTCATATTCTTTCGGAAAATCCAAGGCCTCCATTTCAACTTCAAATATACGGCAATGGCAGGAATCCTGAAGTCGTCAGTTGTAAGATAAAGTTTTGTAAGCCCTGCGGCAACCAGGCGCTTGGTTGCCTCGCAGGAGACGGCCTTGCAAAGCCCTTTGCCGCGGTATTCGGGGTCTGTCATCACCCACCCCAGTGTGCCTTGCATTCCCTCAAGTTCAGCATATTCTGCGGTCGCGGAGGCCACTAGCCTGCCACTGCCAATTTCCTCAATTACGACAAGCCCGTCAGGAATCAGACATTTCTTTTTGAAATTGTCCAGCGTCTCATCATTCCAGAAGTCGAATCCTCCTGCAATGCGCAGTTTATTGTATGCCTCACGGTCCTTGGGAGTGTCCAGCAAGGTGCGTATTGCAAAGCCATCGGGCAAATTGACTTGTGGAACTTTCTGGCTTGCTCCGTCAAAATACATTCTCAGTTGATATTCGTTCCAGGGAAAATTCAGCGATTCGACATTTCGCAAAGAGGCATTTGCGTTGTCGCACTTCACGATTTCAGGTTGCCAGTCCCCTGTGGCGTCGCGCCATTCAACTGTGCTGTCCCGTAGAATAATGCGCTTTGCATGGCGCGCAAAGAACGGCCAGGGTATGCCTGACCAGGGCAGGTCACTCCAAGTGGGGTATGGGTCAGGCACCTTCTCCAGAAAGTCAATGCCCATTTCTCCTGACAACGTCAAATGCAAACCTGATATCTCCACAGTGCGGAGCGGGCTTTCAGGCACACCAGAGAGCAGTGAGCCGCGCGTGGCCGTAGCGGTAATGTTCCTTAGAAACACACGGTCAATGTACCCCTTGATGGGAAGCGGCGTGTCCGACGGTGTCTTTGAACCCTGGAAATTGAAGGTCTGGAATGCATCAATGACCAGGTTGCTGAAAATGACGTCGGTTATTTCGGGACCATATTTGATATAGACAGCGCGCGGGTCGTCAGGGCTGATGGCCGTCATCATGGAAATGCCTATCATTGTATCGTGGATTATGCAGTTTGTTATGGTGACGCGGCGTATCGCCCCGTCACCGACATAGCCAATGCGTATTCCATCTGAGGTGGCCAGTATTCTGCAGTCCGACACAACTATGTCTTCGCAGGTTTTGTTGTAGCCAAGTGTATTGATGTCACTGAAAATGCCTATTGCATCATCACTACAGGATATGTCACAGCCTGTGACGCGCACATTCGAGCAGCAGTCAATGTCGATGCCGTCATTGTTGGGTCCCTTCAAATCCGTCCTGATTTTAATGCCGACAAAGTCACAGTTGTCGCAGCCCAGCACCCAGATGTTGTAACTTGGCGGGTCAAGTATGGTGATGCCAGAGACCAGGATGTTCTCCGATTCGCGGAAATGCAGCAGGCCACGCGGCCTGTGCAGACGCGGCCAGTAGCGCTGCCCGTATAGGGGATGCTCCAACCCGTCGTCCATGTTCCAGAAATTGATGTAGCCTCGCCCGTCAATGACGCCGCCGCCCGTAATTGATACATTCTTGAGTTTGACGCCGCCAAGCAGATAGCGCTTCATATTGAAGGAAGGCTCCTCGCATTTGATGCCCTCTTCGGGAATCGGCTCCAGCAGACTGAGCAGTCTGCTGCCATTCTCCAGGTGCAATTCGACATTGTCACGCAATGTCATCATATCAACTGCATATATTCCCGCAGGAACATTTACCACGCCGCCTCCCGCATCGCCGCAGGCGTCAATCGCCGCCTGAAATGCCGCAGTGCTATTGAAACTGCCATCGGCAACTGCGCCAAATGAAACCACATCGTAAACCATGTCTTTCACCTCAATTCTACGATTGCGAAACTGTGCGCTTTGAGTTCCAGAGTGAGTATGTCATCGCTGAAACTGATGACCTTGTTGCCACTGTGAGCCCATTTCAGCGGCACGCGGTATGGCGGCACTTTGCCTTTTACCCGCAATGGCTCCAGCAATTCATATTCAGGGTCAGTCTCCTCCATCTTCTCCACGGCAGCCGTCATTGACTTCAACCCAACGCTTGACGGAAGCACCTGCAATTTCACGGTCTGGTCAATGCGTTTGTTGCCCAAATGCGATACAACAGCCAGCATTTTATTGTCTGTAGCATGCTTGTAGCAACTGACATAGACGTTCTCGCCTTCAAGCACTTTTATGGGGCACTGCTTGTCATAGTAACCATAAAATGCGGCATTGGGCACGTCAAATGCACTGTAGATGCGTATGACCTTGTCGAATATGCCGTGGTGCATCCGATTCATTGCTGGAATTGAATTGTGCACCAGGGTGCCAGCCATCATTGCACGGGCCATGCGCAATGTGTACAGTTGCGGGTCTTCCTTGCCACCGCCATATTTGGGAGAAAGCACATCCGAAGGCATGTAGGAGCTGTTGGTAATGCCCAGATTGAGGCTATTCAATTCCACAGCAAAGCGCGATAGCGGATATGTGTCAAGTATGTCCTTGCCATTGTGCAGAATTGAACTGCTGCTCTGCCTGATGTCCTCCCCATTGAAAAGGTGCGTTGCGAATGTGAATGCCGGCATCTGCACAACATCTGTATTGTGCAGTACAATATGGTAGTCCTTAACTCCTGCCTCAAGCATGACAATTGCAATCCTGCGCAGGAACTCGCGGAATGCCAGAATAGGCGTTAGGTCATGGCAGCCGTGCTCGTTGTTGTTGCATTCGTGGACACTGCCGTAGTCAAAGTAAATGCCGTCCAACTTGACATTTTGGAAAAGCTGCCTGGCATTCCATACGAAGAAATCAAGTGCCTGCGTGGTTGGACATAGGCGCCATACACCATATTTCTGCCCGTTCTTCTCGTAGGGATATGGCGACTCCGAACTGAAAGCCCATTCCTTAAGGAAATCCGCCACCTCCGGATATTCGTCAGGCAGAGCCATTGCCATTGCGTATGGGAACACCTTGCAGTTAAGTTTGCTGAAGCGTTCAGACTCCTTGCGGTAGTGCGCCAGCAAAGGATTGTTTTCTGGCGGTAGGTTGGCCATGCAGTCCCCGTGCGTCTGGAACGAAGGCCAATAAGCGAATGAGGCGTATGTCGTCGGCGTCCTGCCAGGCCTGTTCAATTCAGGATAGCCGCCCATTGTGTTAAGAGGATAGTTCTTTGGCAGTGGCTTGACTGGCGTGCCAAGCAGGCCGAAGCAAAATGTGAATTTCTGCCCTGGCTCCATCTTGCCCGCCAGTTTCACCGTCAATGTCACTTTGCCGTTACGTTTTTCAAGCGCCATGTTGTTGCTTGCCTTTTCAGGCCAGTCGTGGCGGCTTTCAGCAAAGAAGCAGAATCCCCTTTCCTCATTTGCAAGCATTACAACCGGATAGAAGCGGAATGTACGCAAACCTGGATTGACGGTATCAGTGATTTTTGTTCCCCATGGCACGGCTGCCGCGTGCAGGTACTTTGCTATGTCATCCGGCAAAGTGAACACCAGTTCCACTGAATCAAGCCGCTGCTTCGATGCAAAGGAAACTGTATTGTATGATACGCCATCGTACTCAATCCAGGAACTGCTGTCAGCCTGGCATTGCGACGTCTCCAAATGCGAATTGTATTCAAATCTGTGTGGAACAGACGTTCCCCATGCGCTCCTGGCTGAATTGGCGACATTGCGCCCATTCACGCACAGTTCCGGCGCACAGCACAGCAGTTTTTCCTTCTGCGAAACTATGTTCCGCAAAAACATCTCCCCTGAAGAAAGTTGATACTCACGCCCCCAGACAGAAACTGACATCGCATTGGCAGTTCCCTTTGCAACAATGGGCGTGAATGGAGGCACAATCCGATTGTCGTCAAAAGGTCTGCTCCACGCCCCGAATCCAGGAAAATGGAATGTGCTGCCTGTAAGCGTCTCTTTGCCCGTGGCATTGCACAATTCAACTTTGTAGAAGCCCACTTGCGAATCCCTAGGAAAAGCAAATTCGCAACACTCCGTGGCAGGCTTGCTTTGCAGAGTCTTTCCACTCTGGTCACGCAATGCGACTATGCCCTGGAATGATGCGCCTTTGGCAGCCTGCGCCTGCGCTTTTTTGTACAACACTTTTATCTTGCCCTGCCCAAACAGGGGAATCACGGTCAGGTAGTCAGGCGAGATGCGAACTGGTATGCATTGCTGCTGGAAAATCCGCTCGCCACCTGCGCCCCCTGCCTTGAAAACCAGATAATCTGCATTCTCGTTGCTCAATACAGCATTCACATCTATGTCGCGCCTGCTTTTAGGCGGAACTTTGGTTTGGAAAATTGTCTCTGGCGCAATCAGCCCCTTCGAGTTATCCAGCGCAATAGAATAAATTGCATCGCTCTCGCCGTTATTGAAAAAAGTTGCCTTTTGCTGAAAAGTGCCATATGTCGGGTCATTCTGCGATATGACACTTAACACAGGCGCGTTTTCGCTCAGTTGAAGCCTCGTGTAATGCCCAAAATCGTCATATCCCTGTCCAGGACGCGCCAAGGTGGACAGAATGCGCCTGTCCCCAAGAAGCCAGGTGTGGCAGAAATTAAATGTCAAATGCGACTTAGAAGCCTCGTCATTGCATCCGATGCTGCCCCATGGTATTGCAATTTCGCCCTGCCATAGCACAGTGTCGTCAATGCGCATTTTCAGTGTGCCAGCATACTGCCAGGGTGCGTTGTATTCACTGTCGCGGTTCTTGCTCTCGGTGCGCCCGCCGCCCGCGCTGGCGGCAAAGCGGTAGTTGTCCTTTCCATTGACAAAATAGACCTCGAATGATTCGCTGCCCCAGACTTCTTTTTCCCCTTCCTGTGCGGTGGGGCCGTACTTGATGTTGGTGTTGGCAGGGAATATTGCCGTGAACGCCAGATATAAATTCTCCTTGTCGCTAGTCAGTTTCAGTGAATTCGGCGGCATCCTCCAACTGTCCTTTGGCGAATCGCTGTCAATGGAGCCAATTGTGCCAGCCGCGTTGAGCCAGGCCTTTTCACCGATTTCACCGTCGCATTTTATGTCAAGTTTCTGCGCCGAGCAGGGCACTGTCAGTATTTGAGGAATGCGTTCAGAGATTTCCTTTGCCTTCAATCCACAAATAACCGCCACTTCGCTTGGTGTCAATGCGCGGTTGAAGAGTTTCAGCCCGTAGGCATACGTGTCACCGTCCCAGCCTTTGAAATTTGTCCAGCCATCATTGAACGGCCCCACATAAATATTGCGCCAGGAGGCGGGGTCTATTGCGACAGGCTGGGGATTCTCCTTGACAAGCACCCCATCAAGGTAACAACGTACTTTTGTGCCGTCAAATGTCATCGCCGCCGTATAGATACGCCCGAACTCCAGTTTGTTCTCTATGTGGTAAAACGCGTTCTTCCCGTCACTGAAAGAATATTGCAATGTGGGAGGACGCACATTCACCGCTGTTGAAAAACTCGCCTTGAAGCGCCCCGATGTGCCGAGAGTGAGCATCGGGCGGCGAGGCGTGTCCTTGAAGGTAGTGAATTCCTTGTATGCAAACTTCCAGACAATGGTACCTTCCGCGCCAATCAGACCTTGCAACGGCACCGTAAACGCATTCTTCCGCCCATAGAGCAAAGCCTTGCTCCCATCTTTGAGTTGCTCAATGCCGTCGCCGTTGATTTTATATTCACTTGAACCCAATTTGACATGGAGCGCCTCACGGAAGTCAACATCCAATGTCGGGGTGGGACTATCGGCCCAAACTTGAAACGCGGCGAATACAGCCAGAATAATGCAGACAATGCTCCTGATGATGGTGTCTTTGCTCATTTGGACTGTCTCCTTATTCTTTTTCAACATCGTGATCCATGTCCAGTTTGAAGCCTGCCGCCTTGAAATAACGCCAGGCATTGTTATCGCTGGTGTAAATTGTTGGATCTATGCCAACTCCAGTCTTGACACTTAACACATGACCATCGCAGAAACTGACATTGATAGCACCATCGTGCCGAGCGGACATAAAGCCATTGTAGGTAGTGCCAGCCCCTGAAAACAGCGAGTAGTAGCCGCGTGTGCGCAGTGCGCCACAGAATGTGTCCGCCACGAGAGCCGTGATGCCTGGGCTGGCCACATGGTCAATCCTGCCGAGCACTCCGTGATGGTACGCGTCCTCGTGCCCCGCATCAACCCAGCGGCTAAGCCCGTATGACACATTGGCCAGTATGTTGTGCTTGTCCTGAGTGGCGCCCGTGCCCATTAGGTCATTTGCACTGATACTGGGCATTTCATATCCGTTGTTGCCAAATCCAGGGCAGTTGAACATATTGCTTGGCACAGTCCCGTCCACTATGAGGAATGCGGGCCAGTAGGCCGTGATGGTGCCATAAAATTTTGTCGCGGACGTGGGCATGCATTGCCCTGCATTGGAATCTGTGTAGATCATTGTGGCCGTCGCTATCTGCTTCAGAGAACTCGTGCAGGAAATTGCTCGGGCCTTGCTACGTGCCTTGCTCAATGCCGGCAGCAGCATGGCCGCAAGTATGGCGATTATTGCTATCACAACCAATAGTTCGATTAAGGTAAAACAAAACCTGCTTGTGCTGTTTTTTTTCATTATTTGATTGCTCCTTTTTTGGGTTGTATTTTAGAAACTAACGATAATACCCTAATAATTTTGCCGTTGCTATGAAATTGCGGAGTAAAGTGCCTTCACCCATCTCTATGGCTTAGTTCCAGCAATATGTCCCGCCCTTTTGTGGATTTACGCTTTGCGCTGAGGAAAAAGTCCAAAACACCTCGCGCCAACTGCGTTATGTCAGCCTTGAACATCTCAAGTTTAACAGGAAATTCACACAATGCCTCGCTGGCGTTGGCGTGCGTGATGAACGGCAAATTCACGCCAGGCATCAGCCCGCGCATCAAAACTGCCGACAATACGCCGTAGGTAAGGATGGAATCCGTCACCAATATGCCAATTTGCTCATCGGAATTTGCATTGTCCAGAAATTCACTGCACACCTTGAACGCCTCGCGCGGCGAATGCGGCAGGCAGTATTCCTGGCCTTTGATGCGCCTGGCCTTGCACGCACTGGCAAATACCCCACCAAAGGTCTGCCCACCCTTCTTACGCCATACAGCATCATTGTTAATGAGCGAGAACATCGCTATGCGACGGCAGCCCTGTGCTTTCAGGCGCTTCACAGCGTCATTTACCCAATCAAACGAAAATGAAATAGTGTTCTCCATTCCCTGGTAATCGTACAATCCAATGGCAGAAATGGGAATGTTCTTCAAGTACTTATTGTAGTTCAATGCAAAAACTCGGCTGCTTATGATTATTCCATCAAAGACACTGGCGTTTAATGCATGCTGCACTCTCTCGCAGTCAGCCTCGCTATCGACAAAGTCAAACACAGTGTATCCAATCTCTGACTTACGACATTCCTTTATGAATGCCGACATAAACATTGACTTCTGTGCAAATGCGCCATTCTCCGCCTGCGAATCGAATACCACCGCAAACCGTTTAGTAACAGGCTGGTTTACAAATA
>JAFSTJ010000513.1 GCA_017450525.1 Victivallales bacterium
AGGCGCCCTGCGTCATTCACAATCGGGTACACGTCAATTGCATTGCGACGATTGCGACGCACCAGCACCTCAGCGTCCTTGAGGGTATCTGTGGGCTTGAGCGTGATGTTCATTGGCAAAACACAATCGCCCACGCACAACCGCTTCAAGAAGGCATTATCATTGTCATCTGCCACTAGATGCTGCTTGAACAAAGAGCGCCTGTAGATGGAATGTGGCTCAAAAAGACGCCCCACATACCAGGACACGCCAGATACCAGCATCAATGGCACCAGCAGTTTGTAGCCGCCAGTGGTCTCCGCTATCAGGAATATGCCCGCCAGCGAAGTGCGCATCACCGCAGTGAAAACGCCGCACATGCCCAGCGCCGTGAAGTTGGCGTTGGACACGCTGCACCACCCTAGCATATTGACGGCATGGGCGAATGCAAAGCCAGTGAAGGCGCCAATAAAAACCGTGGGCGCAAACATGCCGCCATCGCCAGAGTTGATGGTCAATGCGGAAACTATCGCCTTCAGGAATATGGCGGCCAGTACCATCACGTATGGCAATGCCTCGACTGGCAGCCATGACAGGAGGTACGGGGCATCCCCCACGAAGCCTCGCTCATTGGTCAGCAGCCTGGTGATGTAGAAGTAGCCCTGCCCACGCAGATATGGAAACACCGCCAGCAAGATGCACAGCAACGCAGCCCCGCAAAGCATCCTCAGCAGCGGACGAGAAAAAGCCCTGCCCATTATGTTGGCCACCAGGCCCGTGCTGCGTATCACAATGATGCCCACAATCGCACATACAACGCCCAGGACCAGCGTCGGCAACACTTCGCCGCCATTCCACTGCGTTATGGCATTTGCAAAGAAGACTTCATGTCCCGTAAGAAGATGGGACACAACGGAGGAACTGGCGCTGGACAACACAATCGGCACCAGTGCTGAAACCGATATCTCCGGCAGCAAACCTTCCGCCACGAACAGCACACCTGCGATGGGGCTGTCAAATATGCCTGCGATTGCCGCTGCGCCGCCGCAGCCGATGAGAATGCTTCGTGGCATAGTGTCCAACCTGAAGAAACGTGTAACGTTGGAGGCGATTGCCGCGCCAGTCAGAACAGAGGGCGCCTCCAATCCCGCCGAACCACCAAATCCAACAGACAGCGCACTGGAAAAGATATGAGTAAATGTCTCGCTGAATGGAATCTTGTTGTTGCGGCGGTCAAGATTAAGAATAAGGCCGCTAAGGGATTTACTGAAGGACTTGCCACCGACTGCCCTCTGGAACAGATACGACAGGGCAATGCCTACAAAAGGCAAGGGCAGCAGCACATAGAAGGTGTATTTCGCCTCGCTCAGGCTTGAGCCAAGCCCATAACAGAACTTTACGATATGCACCACTAGACTGTGCATGAAATAAACGGCAAACGCCGTTATCACGCCAATCAGCACAGACTGGAACACCATCTGGGCGTCTTTAGCCCCTCTCTTCTTCCAGAAAAGGGAAAACCTATTCAACAAACTTTCTTTTGACATATCAAATTAAACGCAAAGTTACTTGTGGACAGTGGACAGTGGAAGTTGGGTGCGCGGGGCGAAAGCCCCGCG
>JAFSTJ010000042.1 GCA_017450525.1 Victivallales bacterium
ACATATTTATGGAGTAATTATGGATTTCAAATACAAATGCCCGAAATGCGGGCAGACGAGTACAATACCATTTGAGCAGTTGAAGAAGGGGATCAGTTGCCCTTTGTGCGGGCATGGTGCATCCAAGAATGCTTCAGCCCCTGTTGTGAAGGCTCCTGAACCAAAGCCTCCTGCCTTGCAGACGCCATTTATGGACAGCCTGAACGAGGAGCAGAAACTGGCGGCCTGCTATGATGGCAAGGCTGGGAGCGTGCTGGTGCTGGCAGGTGCGGGCTGCGGCAAGACGCGTACCATGGTGGCAAGGGCAATCTATCTGCTCAAGTACAAGAACGTCAAGCCACAGCGCATGGCTATGCTGACTTTCACTAGGCGTGCGGCCCGTGAGATACAGGAGCGTCTGCAACGTGAGATACCCGATTGCTGCTATGGCGTGTTCGCTGGCACCTTTCACAGTTTCTGCCTCTCGCTTATCCACCGATACACCAATTACTTCAATATCCCCAATATGAAAATCCTGGATTCGGCGGATCAGGAGCAACTGCTCAATGCGCTACGAAATGACCAGAAATATAAGGAATATGCCTGGCAGGAAGGCATCCTCCCAAGTGCCAGGAGCATTGCCTCGATATTGTCCTTTGTACACAACAAGCGCTGGACGCTTGACGAGTATTTTCTGCAATATAAATATGAGAATGAGAATACCATGAAGTTCATTCTTGAGATTGTGGATAGATACGAGGAATACAAGAAGAAAAACGAGTATCTGGACTTTGACGACATTTTGGCCGTGGTGGCGGACAAATTGGAGTGCAATGCGGACTTCAGGAACGCCGTTCAAAGTTCATACGACCATATACTGGTGGATGAAATGCAGGACACCAGCCCCGTGCAATGGGAGATAATAAAGTACCTGTATCCTCCAATCAACCTGTTCTGCGTGGGGGATGATGCCCAGAGCATCTATGGCTTCCGTGGCGCCGACTTTGAGTCCGTACATCATTTCTGCGAGAAACTGCCAAATGCAGTCACCTTGAAACTGACAGAGAACTATCGCTCCACACAGGGAATTTTGGATCTGGCCAATGCACTGCTGGCATCGTCCCCATTGAACTATGACAGGATGCTCCGCGCTTCGTCAGGCGAGGCAGGACTAAAACCCAGAATGAAAACATACTATTCCGACACCGAGGAGGCGGAGGATGTCTGCAATATCATACGGCAGAAGTTGATGTGCGGCATGCCGCCACGGGAGATAATGGTGCTTCTACGCAGCGCAAACAGCGCCCGAATGCTGGAAATGGCACTGAATGCACATCGTGTGCAATATCGTATGGTTGGCGGTGTGGGGTTCCTTCAGGCTGCCCATGTGAAGGATGTGGTATCCACATTCGAGGCTCTTACCACATTGCGCAATGGCATTGCCTGGCAGAGGTTCCTATTGCTGTTGCCTGGCATCGGCCTGGTTTCGTCCAATCGCATCACCGAACCCATCATGGGCTTTGGACAACGCAAGAGGGCATTGGAATATGTGGCCTCCATATTGAGAAAACGCAGTTATGGCAAGTTGCACCACCCGAAAGACGGCGATATTTTGCGGGCGGCGGCGGACTTTGTCAGCGACATGTCAGATACAGTGGACAATCCAGCGCAATGCCTGGACAAGGTACTGAAATTCTTCGAGGATACTCAAATCCTTGAATTCAAGTACGAGAAATGGTATGAACGCCAGAAGGATTTGGATGCATTGAAAAGCATAGCCTCAAATTACACCACGGTCACTGAATTCCTGGAGGCTTTCAAACTGGATCCCAATGACCAGAAACAGGATGAGAACGCTGATAAGAAAGTCACGCTTATCACCGTTCACAGCGCGAAGGGAACCGAGGCGGACTTCTGCTGCGTAATGCGCGTACAGAGCGGCTTCTTTCCGCATTCCAGGGCCTCTTCCGATGATGAAGTCGAGGAAGAACGCAGGGTGCTGTATGTGGCGCTCACCAGGGCACGCAAGGAACTTCTTCTTACACAGGCGCACCGCATTATGGGCAACAATTCTTTTTCTGCGTCAAAAAATGATTTTCTTGATGCGGACTTTGTAAAGAATCTTGAGCATATTTAAATTGAAGAAGGGTATATAAAATGAAATTGTCATCAATTTTCAAGGAGCGTTCTGGGGCAGGGGCCTTTTTCCTCAGCATATTGGTCTGGGGAGTGGGGACTGGCTGCTTCGCGGCAACCATCAACAACTTCCTGTCTGAGATGTATTCAATGGACAGCGTGGACAGGGGCATTCTGGAATTCTTCCGCGAGTTCCCAGGATTGATACTGGTGCTGCTTTTTGCCTTGCTGCACCGTGTGTCAGATTGGCGCATCATGCGTCTGGGTACCTTGATTTCCATGGTGGGCGCTGGTCTTCTTCTTGTGCCAAGCAACAAGTTCTTTGTTACTGGTTTCATAATGATATGGAGCCTGGGCGAACATCTTATCATGCCTTCCCGCCAGGTTATTGCTATGCAAGTTGCAAAGCCTGGTTGCGAAGGGCGTTCTCTGGGCTTCCTCACCAGTGCAATGAACTTTGGCACTGTGGCTGGCTCCATTGCTGTGGCGTGTGTGTTCTTTGTAGGCAGCAGGTGGGGTGGTCTGTCCCAGAGGGTGCTGTTCGATATAGTTTGGGGAAGCGTTGCAGTGCTTATGGTGATTAGCGTAATCAGCACATTCAGTCCCAATGCGCCTGACACGATCGTCAAGCGTCCCAAACTGTATTTCCACCGTAAGTTCTGCAAATTCTATGCATTGGAACTGTTCTATGGCGCCCGCAAGCAGATATTCCTCACATTCGCGCCTTATATCCTGATTCGCGAATATGGCTTCTCCACCGCATGGATGGCCTCATTGCTGGCATTTTGCGCCGCCGTGAACATATTCGGCGCCCCGACGGTAGGAAAAATCACCGACAGGGTAGGCTATCGAAATGTCATGATATGGGATACCATAATTCTTTGCGTCGTATGCCTGCTGTATGGCTTTGCAAAGGACGTTTTCCCTGCAAGGATTGCGCTGGTGGTGGTTTGTGTGAACTTCCTGCTTGACGCCATAATCAGCACTACCGCCCTTGCCACCAACATTTACATACGCGGCATTGCTGAAAACCAGGATGAACTTGCATCCACCATGTCAACGGGCATTTCCATAAACCATTTCATCTCCATTCTTGCCGCGCCTATTGGTGGCTGGATTTGGGCAAGATGGGGTGTGGGCGTGCTGTTCGCATTTTCAGCGGTAATGGCAATTTGCAATTCGATTTTTGCATATACGCTGCCGCGACCGCCTGAAAAAAAATAAAAATGCAATTCAAGGGCAATAAATAAAAAATGAGGCGTTTTATGAATAGCCGATATGCAATCGGTAATGTCATAAGTGATTAATAACAACATTAAAGGCTTTAGGAGAGTCAAGTATGAAAAAGATCTTTTTTGCATGTTTGCTGGCAGTTGCAATGGTGGGCTTTGCACAGGAAGGCGGCGCAGCAAAGGGCGAGGCAAAAGGTGAAAAGCACGGCCCAAAAAAGGAAATGAAGGGAAACAGGCGCCAGGGACCACCGCAGGGCGGCAGGATGCTGGCTGATGTGAAGGAAGTCCATGCCAAGGTCATGGCTAAATATGACAAGGACCAGGACGGCAAACTTAACGACGCAGAAAAGGCAGCGGTCGAAGCAGATTTGAATGTGAACGAACTCCAGGAGAAGATGCGCATGGCTCGTGCCTGGAATATGTTCAAGATGCTTGACAAGGACCAGGACGGTCAACTTTCAGAAGAAGAGTTGAAGGGCATGAAGAATATGCGTCCAGCAGGCGGGAGGGAAGGCGGCCCAAGGAAGAACGGTGGAGACAAGCCACACCGTAAGAAGCCAGAGGCACAGAACTAAAACGCAAAGACGCGGAGTTTTTTAACGCAGAGGCGCAGAGGCGCAGAGATATTCTATTTAGGCCTTTTCCGCTGGCTTTCGCCAGCGGCACCCGACTGTTTTCAAGAATAAAAATCTCTGCGCTTCTGCGCCATTGCGCCTCTGCGTTAAAACAAAGCGCCTTTGCGTCTAGAATGCCTTG
>JAFSTJ010000514.1 GCA_017450525.1 Victivallales bacterium
CACAGGGCAACTACGTCACTTGCGACCAGATAGCCGCTGATGTACGCGCAAAATTCCCCAGTGGTACAGTTGGTGTAATATTCCCCATCCTCAGCCGTAACCGCTTTGCCGTGCTGCTGCGTGGCATAGCCCGTGGCGCGGAAAAGGTACATATTCAGTTCAGTTTCCCGTCGGACGAAGTGGGCAACCATCTCATGAGCCAGGATGTAATGGACGAATCTGGCATAGACCCATGGAAGGATGTTCTTACTGAAGAACAATACCGCAAGACATTTGGCGAGCATGTGGCCCATCCATTCACTGGCATGGACTATGTGAAAATCTACAAGGAAATCGTTGGATTGGATAAAGTCAGCGTTTCATTCGCCAACAATCCGCGTGAAGTTCTCAAATACACGAAGCAGGTCATAAACTGCGATATCCATACACGTGCCAGGACAAAGAGACTGCTCCTTGCCGCAGGTGCTGAAAAGGTGTGCAGCCTGGATGAAATCTGCAGTGCACCAGTCGAGCCAGGTGCGGGCTACAATGAGAAATATGGTCTGCTTGGCTCCAACAAGTCCGATGAGGAAAGGGTGAAGTTGTTCCCAAGGGACTGCCAGGTTCTTGTTGAGGACGTGCAGAAGCGTCTCAAGGAAATGACTGGCAAGACAGTTGAGGTCATGGTTTATGGCGATGGTGCATTCAAGGATCCAGTCGGCAAGATATGGGAGCTGGCGGACCCCGTGGTGTCCCCTGCATTTACAGCAGGCCTGAAAGGTACGCCCAACGAAATCAAATTGAAATATCTGGCAGATGAGATTCAGAAGACTGGCGCCAGCGACGCCGATGTGCGCTCTGGCATTATCGAGCATATACGCCATAAGGGCGGCAACCTCTACGGCAAGGAAGAATCCCTTGGAACCACACCTCGCCAGTTGACCGACTTGCTGGGCAGCCTGTGCGATTTGACCAGTGGTTCAGGCGACAAGGGCACACCTGTCATCCTCATCCAGGGATATTTCGACAACCTGGCAAACGATTGATAGCCAATCTATTTATTAATGCTCTTGGCATGTTTCGCCAAGGCAAGCTGAATGGGCGCCGCTTCGGCGCCCACATTTTATAAACATGGCATATAGAATCATTGACAATGATGCGGCTCTGGCTGATTTTTGCAAATTGGCCATGGCGCAGGAAATAGTCGCGGTTGATACCGAATTTGTCTGGCGTAACACGTATTATCCTAAGTTCGCGCTGTTGCAGATTGCTTGGGACGAAGAAAGTTGCGTCCTGATAGACCCATTGGCGATAGAGGACAAGGCCCCATTGGCGCAGTTGATGGAGGCGCCTGGCGTGAAGAAGGTGTTTCATGCTGCGTTCAATGACATTCCTATCATCGAACGCTGGGCGAATTGCCATGTCTGCAATATCGGGGATACCATAGTCGCCGCTGGCTTTGCAAACCTGACCGCGCGCCTTTCTTTGGCAAGGTTGTTTGCTACACAGATGGGCCTAGTGCTTACCAAGACTGAAACCCGCAGCGACTGGTTGCAACGCCCGCTAAGCGAGGCGCAGCTTGAATATGCGGGCGATGATGTGGCAAAACTGGTTGCATTATACAAGATACTTGTGGAGAAAGTGGAGGCGGCTGGAAACCTGGCTTTCTACAATGAGGAGATGGAACAGCGCTCGCAGCCTGGCGCATACGATGAAATGCCTTTGGACGAATGCTGGCTTCGCGTGTCACGCTCTCCCTTCATCCATTTTACAAAACAGGACTATGCTGTGCTGAGCAAGCTGGCCGCATGGCGTGAAGGCACGGCGCGCGCAGAGGACATTCCACGCAACGCAGTATTCCGTGATGAGTGGCTGGTGCAGGCCGCCATAAAGCATCCATACACTCAGAAGGAGGTTGCTGCGCTGCCAGGTATCTGGTCCAAGTTGGCGAAATTGCGTGGCGATGCGGTTGCCAAGGTGGTTTCCGCTGCAATGAAACTGCAGCCCCAGGATTGGCCTGATATGAGCCAGGTGCTGTTTGACAGGCGTATTGTGAAGCAGCGCAGTGACCGTGTGGTGGCCCTTATGAACAAGCGTGCCGAAGCGCGTGGCATAGACCCCATGTTATTGGGCAGCCATCGCGCCGCGCAGGATTTCGTGCTTGCCGCCAATTCGCAGGAGAAACTTGCCAAAACACGGCTCATGAATGGCTGGTGCCATGAATTGCTCGCTCCCGCAATTGACGATATTGCCGACGAGTATTACAAGAAGAGGATGATGCCCAGATGACATTCCTGAAATTGAAATGCCCAGTGCAGCATTATGCCTGGGGCGAGAAAGGCACCGATGGCAATTCTCCGTTTATTGCGCAGCTTCTGGGCGAGGATGCAGTAGATTTGCCGTGGGCGGAATTGTGGATGGGCGCCCATCCGAAGGCAAGTTCTTGCCTGGAGAATGGCACTGGTCTCAACCAGGCAATTGCCGAGCAGCCAGTGAAAATGCTGGGGCATGAGGGTAATTTGCGCTTCCTGCTTAAAGTGCTGTGCTGCTCAAGCCCGCTTTCTATCCAGTCCCATCCAGACAAGGCGACCGCAGAGCGCCTGCACGTATTGTACCCAGATGAATTTCCTGATGACAACCACAAGCCAGAGGTGCTGTGGGCCTTGTCGCCTTTCAGGGTGCTGGCTGGATTTCGCCCCATACAAGAGGCGATTGCTGACTTCAATGCGAAGCAGTCTCTTTCGCATTGGGCGCGATTGCTGTCCGAAACAGGTGATTATTCCGCATTGTGCCGCAGCATTTTCGAGGGCGATACACCTTCTTTTGACAATATTGAACTGGAACCCTCCAATGAAAGGGATGTCTTGTTTGCGGAATTGTGGAAGGCATATCCAGGCGACAGCGGAACCTTTTTCGCGTACATATTGAACTACATCAGGCTTGCTCCTGGACAAGCGGTCTTTGTTCCAGCCAATACGCCCCATGCATACATCGAGGGTAGAGGCGTGGAGTGCATGGCGTGTTCGGACAATGTGATACGCGCTGGCCTTACACCCAAGAGCAAGCGCAAGGATCTGTTGATGGAGACATTGGACTTTGCGCCTTCTTCTCCCGCCTGCATGCTGGCAAAGAACAGTGCCCAGACGGGCTTTAGGCTGGATGCCAGCCCTGACTTCAGGCTTTCAATGGTTAAAGGCGGACAGAACTTCATGTTTCCCGAAAACGCACCTGCCATAGTCTGCGTGCTAGCTGGCTCAGCGGAACTTTCCTGTAAGGAAGGCAGGCTTAATGCAAAATCTGGAGAGGTCTTTTTCAAGACAGCGGACACCGAAATGGCAAGCCTTTCCACAAGCACAATGGATACGCTGATTGCCATCGCAGAGGAGTAAATGCGGGCGCAGCGACCTTGCTCATATACGACAACTATGGAACTTTTCAAAGAACTTGGCATAGCCTGGGACCTGGATAAAATCAGGCCCTTCAAGGTTGACGGCGTTCCCTGCTGGGAGAAGGAATACCAGGATATATTGCATGCTGGAGTATGGGCAAGGCATTTCCCCAAGGCAAAATACATTCACAACGGTGAGACCATTCTCTTCTACCATAACGAACCTGGGTATAAGGGCGAGATTCTCTATAGGACGCAGCCAATTGGAGGACAGGGCATAGAGCGCTCCGTGCTGGATGAGTACATTGACGACTTGAAGCAACTTATAGCATACGCGCAGGACAAGCCCAAGGCGATGGCTTTGCTTCAGCAATTGCAGTTGCCAGTTCCTTTGTATGCCTCGGAACGGCTGCGCTTCTACATGGGGGAGGACGATAAGGCTCATCTGGCTGTGATGTGGGGCTTCATTGACGAAAAGGAAAACGAAGTCATGCCCATAATTCCCATAGAGGAGTATGCCAGGCAGTTTGAGGAATTCGTGCCTGACATGCGTGCTGTGCCAAAGCGGAGCCATGTACGCCTGACGCTGTTTGTCATAGCAGCCGCGTTTGCACTTTTGGTGTGGGTAATGGCGCGTTCAGGCCGCGTGGTGGAAGGACCAGGCATGCAGCCGCCAGATGTGGAACACGATATTGCTGGCGCTCTTTATGTGCAACCAGTTGGGCTTGTGGAAAAAGGCGAGATTGTCGCAGCCAGATGTGCATACAAGGGCACTCTTGACATACTGGGCACGCGTCGCAACGTTAAGGCGGGCGAGGTGGTCTATCATCGTTTTGACACTGTGGGCAATTATCAACTTTCCCTCTGGAATGACATGTATAAATCCGATAATCAAATTTTGGTGGCAGTTCGGGAAGGTGGGCAGCCCGTGCCTGGTGGCTGCGCTGTCGCAATTTCGCCTTCATGCCCCATTGTGGGGGAGGAGGTGCATGCAGTCAATTGTTCGCCATTGCCGCAGGATGTGAAGGCGGCTGAATGCAATGTACGCTGGGATGGAGGCGAAAGTGTGCCTATTTGGAAACCTCTTGGAAACGATGGCGCACTTGAATTGCAGTGCCACGTATTCAAGGAACCAGGTATGCACAAGGTGGAGATGGAGATGAAAATGGAGGATGGCTCCATTCGCACTAGCCAGTTGGAGTTCCCCGTGTTCGACGCAAGGGGGCTTTGTCCTGGCACGGAGGCAACTGTGCTTCGTCCTGGGCTTGCCGTGTTCCCTTTATCGGGAACTGCTTTTGTACGGCAGAATGTATATGTCTGCGATGTGGCTGAAGGCCATGTGGATTTTGTGGTGGATCGTCTTGTGAACTGGGGCGATGGGGTAGGGCAGCATATTCCCGCTGGGCAGCACAAGGTGCTTCATAACTATAGGGTGCCTGGCATATATACTATCCAGTTGCATTATGCCTTGAAGTCAGGGCAGCGGCTTTACGCCGAGACAAAATTGACTGTCGTGGAACGCAAGTGAGATTCTTTGTTTATCGCTCTGCTCTCCGTGAGGACAGAGCATTGTTTATTTTCTGCAGAGGATTTCAGCAAGGGAAAGGCATGCACTGACATTCGCACCATGCCAAACAAGACGGTGCCAATGATCCAGAAAGGTCCCCGATGAGCTGCTTGGGCATCTCGTCCAGGCAGACCAGGGGGGGGCACTCATCGTAAGGCTTGCAATAGAGGTCGAGGACGTTCTCCAGGGCAGCCACGAACGCTCCGCTCTGTTCATGGGGATGACCCATTCCTTCTTCAACCACGGCTTGATCTCGTTTTTTTTAGTATGCGCGATACAGTCGTGTAGGAAACGGAATCGGCTATCCTCAGTTCAATGACCTTTGATGCAAGCAAACGTACAGACCATTGGGAATGGCCTACAGGTGGATTTCCGCAGGCAAGGGCGATCAGCCTGGCCTCCTGCTCCCCTGTCAAGGCGCGTGGATGATGTCCGCGTTCTTCCGTCTTACCCGTCAGGGCGACTTCAATGGAATGCTCAACGCAGTCGCGCTTGACACGGTAGATTCTGCCACGGTCTATGTCCAGTATCTCGGCTATCCGTTCATCGGTGTTGAAGGTTTCCTGGTACTCGCCGCGATCCACGGCAAGAAGAATCAATGCGTTCTTAATTTTCTGCGGAGCTCCTTTGGTTGTTGAGGCCAGATGACTTAACTCCTTGCGTTCAGATTGCGAGAGTCTGACATTGTAAATTTTCTTTGGCATGGCTGTTTTTCTCCTGCTCATAGTGGTAGCGCAATCCCAAAATGGAACAACGGAGAATATACAGCATTTTAGTTGATTTTAAAGTGAAACAGTGTGCTAGTACTTAGTTGGAAAAAATCAAGGCAGTCTGCATCGTTCTTCGGGGCTATTTTCCCGTGAATGGCTCTTGACATACGAGGGTGCGCGCGTCTTCATTTGCAACATAACATCTCCAAAACTTCAACGCACCTGTATTCGAATTAAATCAACTAAGTACTAGAGGCGGCTTGGGCAGGTATTGAGTGGGCATAGAGGAGAAAATACAACCAATTGCCCCTCCAGAATGCCATGTGAGCAGGTGGCGTCCTCATGAGCATTTGGCCACCTTGTTAGAATAATTTGCATTCTGATAGAACAGTTTTTATATTTTTTCTCTAAACAGCGAATCAGACTATTGATGTGCTCTGTAATTAAACAAAGATGCCTGTAATATGTCGGTGATAAAGTATATAAAACTAAGCGAGAAACTTGAGAAATTCATCAGGGAAAATGGCATCTCAGGTCGTCTGCCTGGACTTTACAAACTGGCCCATGAACTGAATGTGAACCACGTGACCCTGTACAAGGCAATTCACCATCTTGCGCAGCAGGGGAAACTGGAGATAGTTCCTTGGAAGGGAACTTATGTTGTCGGTGGAAACATGGTGCGCCGCAAGTATCATGCAATAGGTGTGCTTGGTTATTGCTATTCTGCCGAAAGTGCCAAGATGCTTTTTGACGAATTGAACGGAGAACTGGCTTCCACGTGCTACAAGATTCTGCGAATAGAGACCTATTGCGCTCTGCTCCAGGAGAATCCACGCCTGCTGCTGAACTATCCAGTTGACGGATTTGTTTTTCTTGGCAGCAGCATTACACGCGAGATGCTTGACGTGCTCCAGGAAAATTCCATTCCAGCCATTTGCACCGTCAATGAGAATTACCCTGAATTAAACCAAATAGGAATGGACCATGTCGAGGGGTATGGTCGTGCCATCAGTATGCTTATGGAAAAAGGCTATAGAAAAATCGCCTTTCTCTCTGTTGACAGGTCCCCTTCTTTTCAGAACTACATTGATGACATAAGGAATATCTTCGCCGATAAACTGGGAAAGAATTTTGACCCAGGCTATTTCCTTGTTCTTGATTCGGAGGACTTCTTCCGCAGATACGGCGACGACTACTTGACAAAGATGGCTGAACATGCAATAGCCCTGTGGAAAGACAAGCCGCCCGAAGCAATCATCTCCTTCGAGCAAGTTCTCTGCCGATTAAACGAGAAATATCCGCAAACGACCACAGTATCGTTCAATTCAATGGAGCCCATTTCTGGAGTGGACTATTATTTCTGCGAGGACATCAAGGGAATACTTGAATTGGCCATAAAACGCATGTTCCAGATTTTCAAGGGGGATAAGACCATAACCAGGCAATTTGTGAAATTCATCAATAAAAAATACAACATCTATATAAAGCAGGAGGACAGCAAATGAGAATCAAGGAATTGTTTTGCATAGCCGTAGTTTGGGCGGCATTGCATTTGGTAGCTGCAAATGTCGGGATTATTGAAAGCGGAAAGGCACTCCTGCCGATTGAATTGCCTGGCAACGCCACGCCTGCTGAAAAATACGCGGCAGATGAACTGGCAAGTTACCTGGGCAGGATGTCAGGCGCAAGATTCAAGATACAGGAAAACAGCGCCACCGCTTCAATACGTCTGGTTCATGACGAGAAATTGGGTAATGAGGAATGGGAATACTCTGTCTTCAAGGACGGGATTGTCATACGTGGAGGACGCCCCCGCGGGATTTTGTACGGAGTATATGAATTCTTGGAACGGGAAGCGGGCGTGCGCTGGCTGAGCCAGGACTGCGAATATGTTCCTTCCATAAATAGCCTTGCCCTAAAGAACGGAACAAGGCGCTCAGGCAGGCCAGTATTCAGATACCGCCAAATATATGACATGGCGCACGCTGGAAGCCCCACCCACTATGCATTCCGCACGAGGGCACGCCTGAACGTATATGACGAGCCGCCAGGCGCCAGCGGTGCAAAATACGGCTACATAGAGCGCACTGGCTCACCAGGCAGCTGCCATACCTGCTATGCTTATTCCAAGGATTTTCCTGATGAATATTTCTCTTTGTCGAAGGAAGGCAAGCGTCAGCGCGCCGTGAATGGAGCCGGTCCAGGCGGCGTATGCTGGAGCAATCCCAAAGTCCAG
>JAFSTJ010000515.1 GCA_017450525.1 Victivallales bacterium
GAGGCTAAACTAGTTTTAGCCTCCGCCTGCAAAACAGGAAAACTACGGTCCTTTAGGACCTCGTCAAAATCACTAGAGGGTAATCCGTGATAATCTGTGGAAATCTGTGGATTAAAAAATTACAGTTCAGGTGCAATGGAGACGGATTCGTAAACCTCGATGACATCGTGTTCGATGAAGTCCTCGAAGTTATCCAGCTTTATACCGCACTCCAGACCGCTCTTCATCTCGCGGACATCGTCCTTGAAGTGCTTCAGGTTCTGTATCTGGCCGTGGTAGATAAGTTCCTTGTCCCTGAACACCTTTGCCTTCGCGTTCACGCGGATAAGACCATCCGTAACACGGCAACCGCAAATGCGCCCGACCTTGCTGTTCTCGAATATCTGTATGATCTCGGCACGACCAAGGTACTTCTCCTTGATTTCAGGCGCCAGCTTGCCTCGCATGGCGTTCTCCACCTGCTCCAGCAGTTCGTAGATGATTGCATACAGGCGAATCTCCACGCCCTTCTGCTTTGCCAGCTTGTTCACGGAACCTGAAGTGCGCACGTGGAAACCCACGATGATGGCATTGGACGCAGCTGCAAGAATTACGTCATTCTCCGTCACCTCGCCTACGCCGCTGTGTATCACGGAACATTTCACCCTTTCGGACTTAATCTTGGCTATGCTGTCCACAATAGCCTCCAGACTCCCGCGCACATCAGTCTTTAGAATCAGCTTCAGCTCAGGCAGCTCTTCCTGTGAAGTCTGGTTGAAGAAGTCCTCCAGGCTGACCTGGCGTGTTCCCAATGCCTCGTCCTTCTCCGCCTGAACGGCTTGCTCGGCCCTTTCCTTTGCCTCGCGCTCGTTCTCGCATTTGACAATGGTGTCTCCTGCCTCAGGCACAGCGTTCAGGCCCATGATGCGGATAGGTGTGGAAGGCAGTGCCTTCGCTATGCGGCGTCCCTGTCCATCCACAAGAGCCTTCACCCTGCCCCAGCATTTGCCGCATAGAAGCACGTCACCAACGCGCAGCGTGCCATTCTGCACCAGGACGCTGGCTGTCGGTCCCATGCCCTGCTCCATCTGAGCCTCGATTACCAGGCCCTTGAAATTGGCGTCTGGATCAGCGGTAAGTTCCAGCATTTCCGCCTCCAGCAGAATACGCTCCAGCAAATCGGGGATGCCCAGGCCTGTCTTTGCAGACACGGGGATTATCGCCACGTCGCCACCCAAATCCTCGGACAGGATGCCGTGCTGCTGAAGCCCCACCATCACCTTGTTTGGATTCGCCTGTGGCAAGTCCATCTTGTTCATTGCCACGATGATAGGCACATTCGCCGCCTTTGCGTGGTTGATGGCCTCGATTGTCTGTGGCATGACTCCGTCATCAGCCGCCACAACCAGAACCGCGATGTCAGTGGCGTTGGCACCACGAGCACGCATTGCAGTGAAGGCTTCGTGACCTGGCGTGTCCAGGAAAGTAATGGTCTGCTTTCCAACTGTAGCGACGCTGGCGCCGATATGCTGGGTTATGCCGCCTGATTCGCCCTGAGTCACATGAGTCTTGCGGATATAGTCCTGGATGGAGGTCTTGCCATGGTCAACATGCCCCATGAAAACCACCACTGGCGGACGCGGGACACGGTTCTCAGGAGCCGTATTCTCCTCTTCCTTCTCAACTTTTTCTTCGACAGTGGTCTGGCGATCCCTGCGCAAACGCACAAACTTGACGTTGTACAGGTCGCACACCTTTGTCACCACATCCTCGTCCAGCACCTGGTTGATTGCGGCAAACACATTCATGCCCATAAGGCGGGTGATAAGCTCGTTCGGGCGCACATTAAGGCCAGCGCTCAAATCCCGCACAGTAATAGGCGTCTTCAAATGCAGTTCGCGGGGACCTTCTGAAGCTTCGCCCGCTGATGCTGTCTCCTCAACCTTGGGTGTCACAGGCTTTATGGGCTTTTCCAGAGGATTGAACACGGTGGAACTTGGCTTCTTGGAGGCGCTCTCTTTGCTTTCGCTCTTCTCTGGCGCCTTGGGCTTGCCATTTTTCTGTTGGCGTTCTGCTATGACCAAGTCACGAATTATGTTGGCAACTTCAGCTTCAATATTGCTGGAATGGCTCTTTACCGCAAAGCCTTCCTTTTCCAACAATGCCAGGAGTTCCTTATTAGTCAAGCCCAATTCACGTGCAAGATCATAAACTCTAACTTTGTCACCTGCTGGCATTTCAAGACCTCCTGTTGTTTTATTGTTATTATCTCAAATAAAAAACTACCGAATCTGGACAAGGCATCACAGGCCTCATCCATTCATCGCATCCTTTGCTGCTGCGATGATTTCCTTTGCACGCTGCAAGTCAAAGCCAGGCAGCGTAGCCATTGCGTCAATGTACTCCTCGGCGGCCACAATGTCCTCAAGGCTGACAAAGCCGTTGTTGACCAATGTCTCCGCCTCTGCCTGGCTTACACCCTCCAGGGAGGATACCACGTCTATGGCACGCTTCATCATGGACGCCATGTCATTGGCAGGAGCCTCCTCGTGCCTGATTTTGATTATCTCGATGCGCCAGCCTGTAAGACGAGTCGCCAGGCGGGTGTTCTGCCCTTTCTTGCCAATGGCCAGCGACAGCTGGTCCTCGTCAACATTGACAACAACTTCCTTCTTGGCCTGGTTAACCTTCACCTCGTTCAGCCTTGCGGGCTTCAGCGCATTGGCGATATAGGTGGCAATGTCGTCGCTGTACTCGATGATATCCACCTTTTCGCCACCAAGTTCGTGGACTATGTTGCGCACGCGGGATCCCCTTACGCCTACGCAGGCGCCCATTGGATCGATGCGCGGCTCGTTGGACGACACCGCAATCTTTGTGCGGAAGCCTGCCTCACGGGCAAGGCCACGTATCTCAACAGTGCCATTACTTATTTCAGTGACTTCGCGCTCGAAAAGGCGCCGCACAAAATCAGGATGACGGCGAGAAACGGTCAAGGCTGGCCCACTCCTTTCAGGATCCACATCAGTCAGCAGCACGGTCACCAATTCTCCAATCTCAAAGTTCTCGCCAGGAATCCTCTCCTCGCGAGGCAGGTATCCATCCACGCTGTTGAAACTGATGGTGACGCCATCCTTGCTGATATGCTTGACCTCGCCATGTATCAACTGGCCAACCTGGTCCTTGTACTGCCCGCATTGGCTGCGCCTTTCCTCAGTGCGGAGTTTCTGTATCATCTTGGTACGCACCGTTTGCGCCGCGATTCTGCCGAACGTGCCATCGTCAAACGTCCAAGTCACCTCATCGCCAACCTTCGCCTGTGGAAAACGCTTCTTTGCCACCTCAGGCGATATTTCGCTGCTGGGATCCTCGACTGGATCCGCCACTATCAGCTTTGCGTATGAGGATATCTCGCAAGTCTTCCTGTCAATGGAGACGGTAAGCTCCCGCTTGTAAGGAGTGCTGTTTTTCAGAACGTCCAGCATGGATTCCTCCAGCAGCGTGATTAGAGATTCCCTGTCGATACCCCTCTCGTGCTCCAGGTATGTCAAGCCATCAAGCAAATCCTTGTTCATTAGCCGTCTCCTCTATGTGAAGTCCCTTAAAAAGCAAAAACTTCCCCGCGTCACACGCCGGGGAAGCTCCCGTGTACAACAAGATTTTGTGGCAAAATATATATTCCTTGCTAAAAAAAACAAACAAGATTTGAAGATTTTGTAGAGTGGACTGTGGACTGTGGACTGTGGGCTGTGGACAGTGGACTGTGGACTGTGGACGTCTGGTGTGCAAGACCTTGACCCACTTTGGTAGGCAAAGCCTTATCCGCGGCTAAAGCCGCGGACAC
>JAFSTJ010000516.1 GCA_017450525.1 Victivallales bacterium
GACTGGAACTGCGCTCTTCGCTCAAAGAAGGTTTCCTGGCGTGCGGTCAGCGCAATTGCAAAGCATTTGTCTTTTAGGGGAAACATATAGTTGTTGACTCTGGAGCCTGGTGCATGGGACAAGTCAATGAATATGCAGGAGTGTCCAGCAAGCGTCAGCCGCTTGAAATCATATATCTTCGTGTCAAAGCCAAGTTCTCCCTTGAACAGTTGCTGCATGCCGACACGAAGGTCATCATCTGAAGTTTCTATCAACATCTTTCCTGGAACTGGGACAGTCTGGATGGTGATGTTGTCGGGATTGCTTTCGTCATAGTCGCAGATGATGTAATCGCATCCAAGTTCTAGGAGCGAGGCAAAGAACTCCATCCGTTTCTTCTCCTGCTCGGAAAGGTTCTTCTCTTCGTCATTTGCCTCTTTTAGCCATTCATTTGCTGTTTTGCTGGAGAGAATCTCCCACTCCATGGGTATTTTCATCTCGATGCCCAAATCTTCGTGCCTGTATGTCTTTGTCTGCTCCTTGGTGATGTCGTATGGAGGGCTAGGCCAGACATACCAGGCGCAGATGCCAATAGTAGCAAGGCACAGCAGGGATAGCAGCCAGTGCCTGACCATTGATTTGAGCAGATGTGAACAGGTGCAACTGAAGTTGCGGTACAATGTCGAGCATGCGTAATGCAATTTGTCGGAGAGTGTTTCGCCATACAGGCACATCCGCACTGTGTCATCGAAGGCAGCGACCACATCAGGTAACTGCGCAAGCCGTCTGCCTGGCTCCTTGTCGCACAGCCTTAGTGCCAGTCTGAAGAATAGCTTGTTCTGCAAGGTCAGAGGGATGTTTGTCGGCAGCGATGGGAATTGGTCTGCCCCATTTCCCGTGATGCAGCAGTAGATGATTTTTCCGAAGGCATATAAATCATTGCGCTGACGAGAATCCCGCGTGTCTGGAGAAGGTTCCCTTGTACGTTGTTCTGGCGGCATGAAATCCAGGGTTCCAGCAAGTTGGGACAAGGTGCCTGATAGCGGTGAAAGAAGACCCATATCCGCCAGTTTGAGCTTGCCATTGATGAACAGTATGTTCTCTGGCTTGATGTCCCTGTGGGTGAAACCAGCCTCATGCAGAAGCCTAATGGCCGATAGGATGTCCTTAAGGACGGGCATCAGGATATCTTCAGGGAGAGCACCTGAGGTCAAACGTCTCGCAAGTGTGTCTGGAATATATTCCTCTGCACCAGCAACGGCATCGGCTGGTTCCATTGTGTAGTAGAAGTTGGATTCATCCTCGCCTACATGGAATATGTTCAGGAGCAAGGGACTGTCCTCCGTAAGACGGCGATAGTTCGTGATGCCCTTCAACTCACGTTCCCAACCAGAGCCAATCTTGTCTTTCGATATGACTTTTAGCGCAACGCGCTTTCCAGATGCATCTTGGCAATAATAGACGTCTCCGTATGCCCCGCTTCCGCAGCGTGACAATACTCGCAAGCCGTAAAGATATGTCTCATTATCAGGCATAAATTATGTTAAGGTCAGTTATAAAGAGTTTTTCTGACTATTGGGGACTATATCGTGGGATGTTTGTTGTTTGTAATAATAATTAAACATAGTAAAAGGCTTTTTCAAATCCAATTTTCAATTCGTCTAAATATGGCTGCAAATATCTTGCCATCAAAACTGATTTAATGTATCTTGCATCTGAAGTGCAATATTATAAGTGACAATAAAACTTTCTTCAACGCTATGTTCCCCATGAGGGTAGGTAATTGGCAGTTCGTCCCCGATGGAACGAGGTTTCCAGGTGGTTGCGCATTTCCGAACGTCGTTGCGTTCAGGTCGGGGGTATTCATATTAGGCCGCGTTGCGGTCCTCTCCTGTGCAAAGCCATGGCAAAAGCGGGCACCGTGCCATGGCAGGGACCGCAGCGCGGTTCCACGTGAATAGTTGCTATGTTGTTGTCCGTCGCCATTCGACACCTTGCGACTGGACAAAACCAGAAAGCGTGTAAAATTGGATGGCGGTGCCTCCTTGCAATGAGGCAAGGCGGCTGA